>JADZDJ010000035.1 GCA_020851115.1 Pirellulales bacterium | reverse complement strand
CAAACATCCGTCCGCATGGTCGTCCATGACCGGTCTCCAAAGCCCGTCGCCAGCTTCCAGTCGCCTCCAAGCGACCAATCCTACTTGCCACTCCGACGGAACATACCACACCCAAACGATTTACGGCAAGGTTTTGATGCGTAAGCCCTGCGCCCACAAGTGGCTGCATTTGATTCGCCCGATGACACCATTTTGCCACTCGATCGTCGCCGCGAATCAGCAACTGATGTCCTGCCGCGTGCCATTGCCGCCAGTGTCCGATCGAGTCAGCTTCCCGGTCAATCCCATGCACGATCGGTTTGCCCAGACTCCACGACGCCCTGGCCTGCATCGTCGGCAAGACCTGCTCCAGGTGGGCCACCGGTTCGACCGACGCCCGAGTGCTGAGAACGGCGTCCTTCGTTTTTATGTGCATTTCCACGGGAGCCAGCGGCGCGCCGTCATTCGGACTGATCGCCAGAGCCGCCGTGAGTTCATAACCCACATCGGACTCATGGGAAAGTTCGGTCAAATCCTCGCGGAAATCGTGCCCGGGAAAGCTCCGCTTGCACCAGTCGTGAGCCACGAGAACGAACGGCTTTGGGGATTCGGCAATGCGCTGCCGCGCATAGTCGCGCAACGGTACGACAAGCTCAGCCAGCGTGACCCGATCATTGTTGTAAAACCGCCATGCCGCCTGGGTGGCGGCAAGCGGTTTGGCCGTACTCGGCAAGCTGCCGATCCCGGCGGCCAAGGGAGGGGCAGATTTCATTTGACTGCGAACCAATATCAGCCAACGCTTCCGGAGTCGCTCGTCCTTGAGCTGGATGTCCATTCAAACGGTATAACAGACTGCGACAATTGTGTAGATACCAATGGCCGCCGCGGCCGCGCGAGACCTGGGAAGGGTCTCGCGGGCCGCTGCACAAGAATTCCATCTCTTATTGCAGCTCAAAAACTGTCCAAAGATTGGGGTCCACCTCACCCGCGGATACTGGTTTAATTGGCGCAACTCCGTGGGTCCGCGAAGGACGTGGAGATTGGCACTGTCGCCACGGTGATTGCACTGCAATCAGGCGCTGCATTTCATTGCATGCGCGGCTTGCTCGACTATGGGAACAGCGCCACGGCGCCGCTGTAACCAACGGCTCCGAAGGCCGCGCCTCGCAAGCTGATCGGGAATGGGTCGATCATATAGGGAGCGCAACTGCCTGCGCGATAGACTCCCAAGTCGTAGATGCACTCGGTTGGAGTGTCGACACCCATGTGATACGGCAGTAAGACGACGTTGCCGAAAAAGTGGGCGAACGACACTAGATATTCGCAGCCAGGTCCGTGCGAATGACCGTAGCGTTCGAGCGCTTCTTCTTCGAAGGAGATGGGCTTGTGGCATAGGGCCGAGGCCTTCCAAGTGTAAGTCGTCAAATTCCAGCACCGCGGATCAAATGGATCGTCGGTCAACGTGCATTCGTAGGGTATGTCGTCGCCAGGCTTGCCGGCGACGTGAATGTCGAGGCTCAGTTTGTCGAGGGTGTTGTTTTGCAGTTTCGCATACGCCGCTTTGCAATCTTCCGCCGGGTTGATTTGAGCGATCGGACGGCGGGGAAAATCAAGATCGAATTGCGACTGCGGTGGTTCGAGGAAGATTCCTGGCGGATTCGTCGCGGGAGTTCGCGGAAGTTCCAACGGCGATTCGGCCGACGGGGTCGGCGCAGGACTCGCTGGGGTAGGCGGAGCTGGAGCGGGTGGCGGCGTTGTCGTTGGCGGCGTTGCCTCAAACGACGGAGGATTAGTCGGTGACGGCATGGGAGTTGGCGGCGTCGGCGCCGACGGTGTCGCGGATTCCATCGGTGCCGGCGGTGGAAATGGTTCTGGCGACGGCGGAGGCGTGCTCGGCGTCGATTTTTCCACGTCAAACGGAGATTTCGGAACCTGTGCCACACGATGGGCAGCGGAGGTCAATCCGGCCTTTCCCTGCAGCGCAGGACCATCGCCAAACACATCTTCCTCGTACTTGACGCTACGCACCGATTCGTTTTTTTGCAGATTGTCGGCCGCACTGTTTCGCGATGGTTGCCAGCGCAATTTTCTTGAAGTGCCCCAATCGGCCGGAGGGCGCTTGGCAGCAGCAGTCGTTACGGAAGGCTGCGTCCACATCGGCTCGGCGCCGATCGCAGAAAATGTTGCGCAACACGCAAAAAGTCCGATCAGCGCCCGAATGCCGCGCATGCCAGAACACGTATTGCGGCTCGCCAGCGAATCGAGCAAGGTATTGGACAAATCAGCGAGGCCCAAACGAACGGGTGCGTCCATGCACTTAGTCGAGTTCATCCTTATACTCCGCGCTGTAATTGGGTGCTTCCTGGGTAATTGCGATGTCGTGAGGGTGGCTTTCGCGCACGCTGGCGTGCGAAACCTGAATAAATTTCGCTTCCGCCCGCAACTGTTCGATGTTCCGCGTGCCTAGGTAGCCCATGCCGGCTTTCAATCCACCGACGAGTTGATACACAAAGGAACTCAATGGGCCTTTGAACGGCACGCGACCTTCGACCCCTTCGGGAACCAGCTTGCTCGGCGCTCGGTCGCCGCCTTGCCGATATCGTTCGCTCGATCCTTTGACCATGGCGCCCAAGGAACCCATGCCTCGGTAGACCTTGAAAGTTCTTCCCTGAAACAAGATCTGCTGACCGGGGCTCTCCGATACGCCCGCAAAAAGCCCGCCGATCATCACCACACTGGCTCCGGCCGCGATGGCTTTGGTTATGTCTCCTGAGTAACGAATTCCGCCGTCGGCGATGATCGGCACGCGAGCCTCGATTGCCGCACTAGCGGCTTCCATGATCGCGGTAATCTGCGGCACGCCGACACCCGAAATTACGCGGGTCGTGCAGATCGAACCGGGGCCGATGCCTACTTTGACCGCGTCGGCTCCGGCCCTGATCAAATCGGCGCATCCTTCGCGCGTCGCGACATTGCCGGCGACCACGTCGATGTCCCACCGTCTTTTAATAGTCCGAACCGTTTCGATGACGTTGGTCGAATGGCCATGCGCACTATCGACTACCAGCACGTCCACCGCCTTGGTGATTAGGCTTTCCGCCCGGTCATAGTCCTGCACGCCAATCGCAGCGCCGACACGCAAGCGTCCTTGCCGATCTTTACAAGCGGCTGGGAACCGTTTCTGCATGTCGATGTCTTTGATCGTAATCAGGCCCGTCAGCGTATAATCTTCGTCAACCAGCAAGAGTTTCTCGACCTTATTTGCCATTAAAATCTTCTCAGCCTCCTCAAGCGTTACAGTCCCCTGGGCCGTCACCAGTTTCTCGCGGGTCATGATCTCGGAGACGGGGGTGCCGCTGGATTCGAGGAAGCGAAGGTCGCGGCGTGTGATGATCCCCTGCAACCGCTTGTTGGGACCGACGATCGGAACGCCGGAGATGTTAAACTGACCCATCACCTCTCGGGCGCGTGCTACCGTTGCTGTCGGTGGTAGCGTTACGGGATCGAAAATAATGCCGTTGGCGCTCCGCTTGACCTTGTCCACCTCTTCGGTTTGATGCTCGATCGACATGTTCTTGTGGATCACGCCAAGCCCACCCTCTTGAGCCAACGCAATGGCCATGTCGCTTTCGGTGACAGTGTCCATCGGCGAGCTGAGCACCGGAATGTTCAGCCGGATTTGCCGCGTCAACTGGGTGGCGACTTCGACTTCGGCGGGAACGATTTCGCTGAAGCGGGGGACGAGCAAAACATCATCGAAAGTGAACGCTTGGCCGAGGAGTTTGGCGGATGCCAAAGTGTTTGGTGAGTCCATCGGCGTAGGCTGCGAATCCATAGCTGCTGCTCCCGGGGAAATCGAAGGGAATCCCGTATTATGGAGCAGAATCGCTCCTTTGACAATCACTTACCAGCACCTAGTAGTGGTATTGTTTGCAAGAAAAAATGTAGACCTCTCGCTCCGCAAATGTCTTTTCATCTCGCGGAGCGAAATGTCGCCCTCCTAACGATATCGCCACACGATCGTCACCAATACGGCGATGCTTGGGGTTGCATAGACTGGACTGGAGATTATTTCGGCCACAACGCTTACGGCAAGTAGTGGTACGTTGACGTCCACGGTACGTTTGACGAACTGACCATCGCGATGGATGGCTGCAGTTGGTTTACTGTCCACTGGGAACTGCGCGAATTCACGAAGGAAGCCGATGTGGAAGTGTCGAGCGCAGCCGCCAGCCGTGGAAACGGCGCGCCTACGAGCACGAACATCGAATCGCCGAGTTGGAAACAGAGCTTTAAAAAATGCCGCCAGGTGAGGAGGCCCAATTTTAATTCGCGGGCACCCTTGAGCCGCCGCCAGAATGAACATCACTGGCGATTCGTGCCGGGCGGGACAGATTCGACGAGATCTGGGTAGCTCATAAAGGCAGTCCTCTGGGCGACGACTGGAGGTTACGCCCCGAGCCACGTGAGAACAAGTAAAGCGGCATCATTGCCGCCAACATAAGCAACCACGCCCATGGCTCCGGCACCGGCGTGCTTCCTGACCCCGGCGTGAACGGAAAGTGCGTTTGCCAGATGACGAAGTCGGCCCCATCCACGTCGCCATCGCCGTCGGCGTCACCTTGGGCGGGTGTAGCTCCGCTGGCTGTGGGAAAATTGGTTTGCCAAGCGACGAAATCGGCACCGTCCACGTCACCATCGCCGTCCAAATCACCGGGAGTGGATGACATCACTGCGATGACGCCCGTCTGATTAAGCAGCTCTGTATTCCACATCCACCCGTTGGTCAAAGCGGGCAAATTGATCGCGGCGAACGAGCCGCTGAGGCTGCCCCAATTAAGAAAATCAAACATCTGGCCAAATTGCGGCACAAAGCCGTTGATGAGGGTCACGGTTAGCATGCCGTCGAGCTTGAGGGCTCCTGTGACATTTACCTGATCGTACTGCGAACCGGCCGTCGAGCCGCCGAGTTCGATTTTCAGATTCGCCGTTGAGGCCAACGAGACATCCGCGTCGAATGTGACGGCGGCAGGACTGAACCCTGGCGAAATATCGGCCTCGAAGTAGACATTTCCACCGCCGGTGATTCCTGCGCCGCTGTACGTGCCGAAGAATGTGGCCGACGAGCCCGACGTGACTTTGAACAGCGAGCCGGCGCCGTTGGTCACATCGTCCCAAAACGTGATGTCGGAATTTCCAGAAATCGTCACGCCGCGGGTCATCACGCCGGTAGAATTGTTGACGTCGCCAAAGACGTCGCTGATGCCGCTGGAGAGTGCAACATTGCCATTATTCGTAAGGCCCGCGCCGCCAACGATCAGTGTGCCGCGGCCGGTAATGACGCCTGCCGCGCCGTTCGTCAGTGGGCTACTGAACTGCGCCGTGCCGCCGAGCAGATTCACCCGGCCAGCGTTCGTGCCGTTGGCGCCTTGAACCAGAATCAGCTTTCCTGGTTCGGCCCGCAGCTCTCCGCTGGTATTGTTGTTGAACGCGCCGACGATGCGACCTTCGCCGCGGATCAGTCCGGCGTTATTCGTCGTCGTGGCGGCGGCGACCGCATCAAGACCCGATAGAATGACTTGGCCATTGTTTGTGAGCGTGGAAACGTTGAATCCAGCGCCACTTTCGATCAGCAGCAGCGAGCCGGAATTGACGGTGGCCGTGCCAACAAGCGTCAAGCTGTGGTCGTTGGTCATCGTCAGGTTTGTGCCGAGAAGTCCGCCTGCGCCGATCGTTAAGCTGCCGGTATAGGCGAGCGAGCCAGAATTGAAATTGATCGTTCCGCCGCTTTGGGTGAGCGTTCGCAGGTTGACGATGCCGCCATCGATGTTGATCGTGCCGGTGTCATTGAGCACGGTGGATCCGGAGCTTCCAACGTCGAGCGAGGCTTTGTCGTCGACGTTCAGCGTTGCCGAGCCGGTCGAAGCATGGCCGATCGTCAGGGTTTTATTGGTGCCGAAGGTAACGCTGGAGCCATCGCCGGTGATCGTCATCGTGGCCGCCGTTGTCGCGCCCCCCACCGTGGCTAGTCCGACGTTGCCAAGATTGATCAAGTCGGCCCCGCTCTCGACCGTCAAATAGCACGTTGTGCCCGCGGTATTCGTATTACAGATATTGATGCCGCCAGCGAATGATCCGACCGATTGATTGCTGAACGTGAGATCGGCAATGTTACCGTTGGCGCCAAACTGGCTGGCGCTGGTGGACAGCGCTTCGACTCGCGTTCCGATGCCGCTGGCCACCAAGAAGCCATTGCCCCCTGCCGCGACGTTGCCGACCGACAATATTCCCGCGGTGCTCAGCAGACCTTGCGAAAGCACATTGACCGTTGTGCCTCCCACAATGGCTAAATCGATGCCCATGCCCGTTGTCGTCAGCGTCGAGCCGTAGCCGCTGACGTTTATCGCGCCGTTGGCCGATGTGGAAGTATCGACGTTGAAATTCACATCGCCGCCATTGAGCACGCTCATCGTGCGGCCGGTCGCCCAATTGAAATTACCTGTCGAATTGAGCATACCGCCGTCAATCAAGATGTTGCCGTTGGCGTTGAGTGTGGCCGTGCCGTTGACGGTGACCGTGCCGGTCTTATTGATCGTAAGTTGTCCATTTCCAGTGGTTAGCGCACCGGCAGTGCTTAAATTGATGGCTCCCGTGCCGCCGACAATCGAGCCTACGGTAATGTTGCCGACAGCTACATTGTTGTACTGAGTCAGCGAAGAGCCGGAACCAGAAATGTTCAGGACGCCATTGACGCCCGGTGAAGCATTCGAAGCAATCGCCAAATTGCCGCCAAGTTGCATCTTCGCCTCGTCATTCAACGTGAAGGTCGCTGTGCCAGCCGTCAGGTTGCCATCGATAATGGTGCCGATATTGAGACCGCCGATCAGGTTGATATTGCTCTCGGATCGCGCTAGTAGCGTCGAGTTGTTCGCGACGAACAAGCCGTCTACGATGTATAGGTTTAGCGGCGTATTTGCAGCACTACCCCCTATATTCACCGCGCTATTGCCGAGCGTGAACATTCGATTGGTGCCGCCAGGGGCGCTGACGCCCAGAGTTCTCGATGTGCCGGCGGTGCTCTGTAATGTGACCGCACCAGACGGGGCGTTGAACAGGAGAGCTAGAATGGCGTCGGGCTGCGCGGTAAATGTCGCATTGTAGGTTCCTGCGACCGTGAAGTTCGCCGTATCGTTCACACTGGGAGTGAAGCCGCCGGTCCAGCTTCCGCCTGCACCCCAATTTCCGTTGGCCGCGGAATTCCAAGAGATGTCGGCCCCTCGTGCCCCATGGAATGGCGCTGCAATAGCAAAGGATGCGAATAGCGCGCAAAGCAACAAACGATGGCTCATCGATGATTCTCCTCGGTGATCTCTTTTCACGCTGCAAATCCGCTGACAACGACAATATCGATGGCTTCCATTATACAAGGAAGATGCCGCCGAATCGATTCTTTTGAAACGCTTCGACCGAACAAATCGATGCTGCTTGCCAGATTTTGACGCAGATCGCGTAAATCCCTCGAAATCACGCGCCCCGGTTACGGCGTCGTGCAGCTAGGTCTTTGCATAATCGAATTTTTCAGCGTGCCGATGCCGTCGATCGCGATTTCTACAATATCTCCGACCGCCAAAGTGAAATCGCTGCCTGGCACAATTCCGGTCCCAGTTAGCAAGAATACCCCCTTGGGGAAGCTGTTGTCGCGCGCAAGCCAACCGATGAGATCCTCGAACGTGCGAGCCATTTGGGCGATGCTGGTGCTCCCCTCGAAGACAGACTTTCTTTCGCGACGAATTACCAAATGGATGCCCACTTCGTCGCGCGACGGCATGCCGCCGACTAGCGTTACGACAGGGCCGAGAGCGCAGCAGTCGTCGTACACTTTCGCTTGCGGCAGATAAAGCGGGTTTTCTCCCTCGATGTCGCGCGAACTCATGTCGTTGCCAACCGTGAAGCCAACCAGTTCCATCCGCGAATTGAGGACTAGCGTCAATTCCGGTTCGGGAACATTCCAACTGGCATCGGCACGGATGCGCACCGCTTGGTCCTGCCCAACAACG
This sequence comes from Pirellulales bacterium, assembly GCA_020851115.1. Taxonomy (GTDB): domain Bacteria; phylum Planctomycetota; class Planctomycetia; order Pirellulales; family JADZDJ01; genus JADZDJ01. The sequence goes on along the minus strand of JADZDJ010000035.1, from coordinate 10,918 downwards.
CGGTGCGGCGTCGCTTTAAAGAACAATTCCGGCCGAGGAGCTTCGTAAACTCTGTCATAAACACTGGCCGCAGTTTCCGATTCTTCCATACGGGCCACCTTGCTGCGCTTGTAGGTGACACCGGCGGCCCATACTTCTTGGCGGTCGATCGGTGCAAGCAATCTGACCTCATTTAAGGGCAACCGCGGGCCGTGCGGCTTCAGCGCGGCAACCACTGAGGCGATGTCTCTGACTTCGAACAGGTCGTTCAGTGTTTGCAAGTCCGCGGTCGGCTCGAGTGGCTGCACCGCTTGCTGTTCGACGAAGCCGAAGAATTGCCCTTGAACACCGAGTTGAATTTTAGCGAGTTGCATGGTGAAGAATGTCTAATGGTTTGATAGTCTGGCCGTGGACCTAAATCCTCGGCTATTGGCGGATTGGTGATTTCATGGTGAAGCGATACAGCTTATCTTTCCACGGCCCGGCATAATCGACTCCGATTCGAGGCGTACGCTCGATTTGCGATTTTCGCACGACGATGCCATGGTCTTCAATCCACAGTCCCGTCGATTCTGCGATCTCGGTCGCATTCAGGCGTCGATCGATTCGCAGCCCTTTGGTCAACTTGCCGGGACCGTTGAATTTTCCGGCCCCGCGCAGCAGTACGGCGGCAGGATGCCCTGGCTCGTCGGTGACCACGTTCAGCATCCAATGTATGCCGTAGCAGAGATAAACATACCAGCGGCCGCCGGGGCCGAACATGACTTCGGTTCGCAACGTGCGGCCGAAGCGACCGTGGCAGGCCAGATCGCGCGGGCCAATATAGGCTTCGACTTCGTTGATTGGCGCGATAATTTTGCGTTTGCCGACGCGCCTGACCAAATACTTCCCGAGCAATTCTTTGGCAACGGTCAGCGCCGGACGGGCGAAAAATGACTGTTCGATGATCGTGGCAACGACGGACATTGATGTAGACGAAGTGGCGCTTACCGGTAGCAGCCGCAGGCGGCCAGCCTGTGTTACGGGTGCAGTTCGAAAATCGCTTCGATCTCCACGGCGATATTGCCCGGCAGCGACGGTGCGCCGACAGCACTGCGCGCGCCGACGCCCGAATCGGAGCCGAACACTTCCGCCATCAGCTCGCTGAAACCGTTAATTACGGCCGGTTGCTGGTAAAAATCGGGAGCGCAGTTCACCAGTCCGAGCGTTTTGACGATTCGCTTGACGCGATCGAGGCTGCCCAGGCCGTCGCGAAGCGAGGCGAGTATGGCCAGGCCTGTTTGTCGCGCGGCCACTTTGCCGGCTTCTTGATCGATGTCGCGTCCGACGCAGCCGGTGATCATCGTTTTGTCCGGCTTGAGCGGCCCGTGGCCTGAAACGTAGGCCATGTTGCCAGCGACAACCAGGATTTTGTAAACGCCCATCGATTGGGGAGCAGGGGGAAGTTCCAATTTCAACTCGGCGAGACGGCTTTCGGCGCTCATAAAGTCAGGATTTAGCTAATGGCGTGTAAAAGGGAAGTCCCTGCTCCGAGTGGCGGCATGCTTGGCGGTTCCGCCGGCGAAGGGGATCGCATCCTACAGATTTGCGAGTTCCAACATACCAGCAACCATATCGCATTGGTTTGCCGATGAAAAGGTGTAAAGTAGGCGACTGGCTCCGCGAGACGGATCGCCTTTCACGGAAAGAATGGTCTACATTCTCTCGGTAAACGGCCGCAGGTAGAATCAAGGTCATGCAAATTACGAGCGTGCAAAATCCCCGAGTGAAATCGGCTGCAAAATTGCGAAGCTCGCGCGAGCGTGTCCGCCAGCAGCGGATTGTCATCGATGGTGTCCGTGAAATTCAGCGAGCGGTACAAGGCGGAGTCGTGCTGCGCGAAGTGTTTGTTTGCGATGATGCGGAGCAATCGCCTGAGCGCCGTACAATTTTGAAGAATCTTGCCGCCGCAGGCGTTGCATGGTTCACCGTGACTTCGGCGGTATTTGCCAAGATCGCTTTCGGCGATCGGAGGGAGGGGATCGTCGCGGTGGCCGATATGCCGCAACGGGCGCTGGCCGATTTTGAAGCAGATATTTCAAATTTCAAATCCGAATTTTCTTGCTCAAAATCTACTCCGCTCGTGGCGGTGCTCGAAGGGATCGAAAAGCCGGGAAATGTCGGCGCGGTATTGCGCAGCGCAGACGGAGCGGGAGCGTCGGCGGTGATTCTCGCCGACGCCAAGGCCGATGTCTACAGTCCCAACACAATTCGGGCCAGCCTGGGAACTGTATTCACGTTGCCGGTCTTTGCGGCGTCGACGCAGGAAACACTCGCTTGGCTGCGACAAAATAAATTAGCGACTTTTGCAGCGCGAGTTGATGGCGCGGTCGGCTATGAAACATGTGACTTTCGGCGGCCCTGCGCGATGGTGCTCGGCAGCGAGGCGCAGGGCCTCACGGCAGCGTGGAGCAGCAGCGATATTTCGGCGATCCGGCTGCCGATGCGCGGAAGTGCCGATAGTTTGAATGTCTCGGCGGCGGCGGCGGTGCTATTTTACGAAGCGTTGCGGCAGCGGTCGCATTAAATCGTCGCAGTCGCAAATCGACACAGCCGCGACGACGAAGCTAAAAAATCGAACCTCGAATTTTGGCCGACCCACGCCGTCGCGTCGGCGTGGTATGACTAAACAAGCTCGCAATTAGCGCGTACAATTCATCGATGCCTCACACTTCTGCCGCCGATCGTCGTCGTTTGGAATCGCTGCCGCGTCGCGAATTGGAGCAATTCCAACTCGGCCGGCTGAATGCGCTGCTCGAAACTGTTTGGCCCGGCAACGAGTTCTATTCGCACAAACTCGCACGAGTCAAACGGCCGCTCAAGTCGCTGGCGGAACTGGCGGAGTGGCCGTTTACGTTCAAAGAAGAACTGATCGGCGCTCCCAGCAACGGCGACGTCACCAACAATCGCACCTGGCCGCGCGAGCAATATTCGCGATTTCATCAAACTTCCGGTACATCGGGGCGACCTATGGTTGTGCTCGATACGCCCGACGATTGGCAATGGATCGTCGAGTGTTGGCAGTATGTGCTCGATGCAGCGGAAGTGGCGGCCCACGATCGAGCACTCATGGCATTTTCCTTCGGGCCGCATATCGGCTTTTGGGGTGGTTACGATGCGCTATGCGACCGCGGGGTGCTCGTGATTCCGACCGGCGGAATGCGGACGCTTCAGCGGCTGGAACTGGCCCGCAGCCAGAGGCCGAGTATCGTCTGTTGCACACCGAGCTATGCACTGCATCTAGCGGAGGTGGGGGCACAGCACGAAATCGATATCGGGCGGCTGGGGGTGCGGTTATTGTTGCTTGCAGGAGAACCGGGTGGTTCCGTGCCAGCGGTGCGACAGCGATTGCAGGAGCTTTGGAAAGCCGAGATTCACGACCATTGCGGTGCGACAGAGATTGGACCTTGGGGTTGCGGCGATATGAACGGCACCGGGTTGCATGTGATCGAAGCGGAGTTCATTGCTGAATTCCTGTCACTAGCGACTGGCGGATCGGCGGCTGATGGCGAAGACGCGGAACTGGTTCTTACCACGCTCGGCCGCGCCGGCTGCCCGGTCATTCGCTACCGAACAGGCGATGTTGTGCGGCCAACTTGGTTACACGAGGGCCGAAATCGCTTCGTCATGCTCGCCGGCGGCGTGCTCGGGCGAAACGACGACATGCTCGTCGTTCGCGGCGTGAACGTCTTCCCCAGTAGCATCGACCATATCTTGCGCAGCTTTCCCGAGGTGGTGGAATATCGGGTAACCGTGTACAAATTGTCGGAAATGGATCGACTCCAGATTGAGATTGAAGACCGGCTGGAACAGCCTGCACGGATCGCCCAGGAGATCAAAGTGCGCCTGGGTTTGAACGTCGAGGTTTCGCTGGCCCCACTGGGCTCATTGCCGCGATTCGAAGGGAAGGGAAAGCGGTTTATTGATCAGAGAAAAAAATGTGAGTAGTCGTAGCGGCGGCTTCCAGCCGCCGTGGCCATTGAGCAAATTCAGCAATTCATCGGCGGCTTGGAGCCACCGCAATAGAATGAACCCTCACTCCACTAAACTCGCCCGCGCGTCGGATCACTCGCTCTCCATCGAATGGAACGACGGCCAGCGGCGACAGTACACGTTCCAGGAGCTGCGCAGCGCCTGTCCCTGCGCAACATGCCGCGAAAAGCGTTCTGCTCCGCCCCCACCGAGCAACGTGTTGCCCGTGCTGTCGGCCGCGGAAACTCGGCCACTGCAAATTACCAACATGGAGCCGGTCGGAAACTATGCGTACTCAATCGAGTTCAGCGACGGACACGCTACGGGGATTTACACTTTGGAGTTACTCAAACAGCTAGGGACGGTCGGGTGAGTGTGTCTCACCTCCTAGCGATTCGTCGGTCATCGCTATGCGATTGCTTAAGGAGCGGTGTGACATGACATGTCGCGCCGGCAGATCAGTGCGGTCCTAGGTGAAGTCGCCGCAAGTTGAGGGCCGGCGATTTCCCCTTAACTGCATCACAGGTTTTGCTACAATTTCGCGAATGTGCCGCTCGCCATTGTCGCATGGCCGCGCGCTGTCAGTCTGATAGCCGATTTTCGCACCGAATCACAATAACTTTTCGCAAAGGGATCCCTTCATGCCAACCAAGCAACAGCTTCTGTCCGCGACGATCGAGCACGTCGATATCACTCGGCACAACGTGGTCGGGTTGGTCGATTCGATGCGCAGCATGGCGTACTCCGCCCGCGATTTGGCCCGCGCGGCCGACATTTATGACCGCATGATCCGCGACAAAGATTGTGGCATTATTTTGTGCTTGGCGGGCTCGCTCGTGAGCGCGGGGCTGAAAGGCATTTTTGTCGAAATGATCCGCAGCCGAATGGTCGATTGCATCGTCAGCACCGGAGCGAACATCGTCGACCAAGATTTCTTCGAGGCGCTCGGATTCAAGCATTACATTGCCGAAGAACGGCTCAAAGCTGGACTGGACGACGACCTGCTTCGCGAGTTGCAGGTCGACCGGATCTACGACACGCTGATCGACGAGGAGGAGCTTCGCGTTTGCGACGACACGACGCGAATCATCGCCGATGAACTTCCGCCGCGACCCTATAGCTCGCGCGAATTTATCCAGGCGATGGGCTCGTGGCTGGCGGATCAAGGCAAGGGCGAAGGTTCGATCGTTCGCACGGCGTTCGACAACGACGTCCCGATTTTCTGCCCGGCGTTTTCCGACTGCTCGGCCGGGTTCGGCTTAGTGGCGCACCAACACGCCCGCGGCGATCGGCCCAAAGTGTCCCTCGATAGCGTCAAAGACTTTTACGAATTGACGCAGATTAAAATGAAGAACCCGACGACGGGCATCTTCATGCTTGGCGGCGGCGTGCCGAAAAATTTTACGCAAGACATCGTTGTGGCCGCCGACATCCTCGGTGAAGAGCCGCCGATGCATAAATACGCGGTGCAAGTCACGGTTGCCGACGTGCGCGACGGCGCGCTCTCCAGCAGCACGCTCAAGGAAGCCTCAAGCTGGGGCAAAGTCGATACGGCCTATGAACAAATGGTCTTCAGCGAAGCCACGCTGGCCTTGCCACTGATCGCTGGCTACGCCTATCACAAAGCAGGCTGGAAAAATCGCGAACTGCGCCACTTTAGCCGGCTGTGGGAACCGGCCGCGGTGACGGCATAAACCGCGCCGCTGGGCAGTTCTCGGTTCGCCTTTGATGTCGAACTCCGACAACAAGCGGTCTTGTGGCGATTGCCTTGCGGTGCCTTTACCATTCGCGATCAGTCAGGCCGATTTTCCAGCGCTTGGCGCTTTGCTTTAAGCAACCGGCTCGTGAAGCTTTCCGCTTCTAGAGCGGTGACCGATTGCGCTACAGGGTCGTTGGCGACTGGTGACGCGTCAGCGACTGGCGAGTTTGACGCCATGGAGCCTAGAGGGTCATTCTCCGTAGTAGGCTCAAATCGCACGGATGCCCGCTGTGATTCGAGCGACTCGACCAGGGCTGCCTTGCGGCTACGGAGTCGGGCGATGGTTTGAACCGCAGTCGGCGCATCGCGGCGCAGCAACCTGTCGCGCGCACGAACCAGCAGCCCCGGCAGCGGCGTCAGGTCGACATGAACCCGCCGCACGAACACGTCGCAGAAAAACAGGCAACTTGCCAATAACATCAATTGCGGCCAGACGTCCTGACGGCTGCTGGCTTTGCGCAGATTATGCCGAAACACGTCGACCGCTGCGAGGCTGGCGACGGGGGATGCTCCGCTGGCCTCGATCAACATTCCTGGTTGACTGTCGGCCGGTGTCATTTCCGCCAGTGCCGTCAGCAACCCGTCATTCGAGTCGCGATCGAGAAACTCCGACGAATACGGCACGTTGACCGCCGTCATGTTTGGCGCCGACCCCGGCGCGGCGGCAATCATCAAGAAGTAGTTTCCCGCATCCTGCGCAGCGAATTCGCCGACATAACGGCCGGGGGCCGTCTGCTTCAGTCGCAAATCGCGAGGCTTCATGTCGGGACCGACTGCGCTCCCCATCGGGGCAAGAAAATTGAGAAACTCGTCGTTCTTGTCGAGTGCGTTCACAACGACCTGCACCTTTTCGTCGCGTACCTCGGTAGCTACGGAGAAATTTCCCTGATCGCCGGAGGGGCGCATCGACCAGCGCACCATCTGGCTGAACAACTTGTCGTAGTTCGGCCAGTTCGGCCAGTTGGCCGCCCAGCGTTGCCCGACGTCGCTCGTAAACGCCACCACCTTGCCCAAACCGTAAGTCCAGGTGGCCAGTAGTGTGCGGTTTTCCTCTTCGGCCGGCAGCGGACTGACGAGCGCCACTTCCACCAGCGGGCTTTCCTTGCGCGTGGTAAGTACATAACCCGTCACCGGCGGCGGAGCGTCGATGCCCTTCAATATCTCGTGCTGGAATTTGATCTGCGGCTGCATTCCCGACTTCTTCTCGTACACCAGCGGCCGCGAAACGACGCGGGCTTCAGTCTGAAAGATTCGAGGCAAAATCCGCGCGGTCTTGGCATGATAAAATCGACCGCCTCCAGCCCTTGCCAGCTTGTCGAGCAGTTGCAAATCGGCGTCGCCGCCGACGGCGACGGCCGACAGAGTAATGCCGCCGCGGCGAATGCTTTCGATCAATGGTGGATAGTTGCTCCCTTCCGTGTGGCCGTCGGTCAGCACGACCATATGTTTGACGGCTGCCTCACTGGCCTTTCCAAGCTGTGCGGCTGCGATGCGGAGCGCTGGCTCCATGTTCGTGCCTCCGTCGGCGCTAATCCGATTGATTCGCGAGTGAATCGACTGCGATTCTCCTTTTTTCACCAATGGCACGATCAGATAGCCCGATGAATCGAACGCGCTCACCGTGATATAATCGCGGTCGCCGACCATATCGACCGAAGCACGGGCCGCGCGAACGGCCATTTCAATTTTCTCTCCGGTCATCGAGCCAGATCGATCAATCACCAATCCCAGCGCGCCGACGGGCCGGATCGCGGGATTCTTCACCTGGCAGTACACCGGCAAGGCTTCTTCCAGCTTCGAATCCGCCCAGCCTCCAGCGCCAAAACTGTTCGGACCGCCCAGCACAATCAATCCTGCGCCCAATTGTTGGGTGTTCGCCACCAACATTTCTATCTGTTGTCGAGAAATCGCCTCGCGCGGAACATTGGCTAAAACAACGGTGTCGAACGGCTGCAGCTGCCCAAGCGAGGTGAACATTTCGTCGCTGTTGACGACGGTCACATGCAATTGCTCCCGGCGGAGGTGCTCAACGAGAAAATCGAAGTCCCCAGGGCTGGTAGAATCTTCAATCAGCAGCACTTGCCCTTGTCCGCGAACCTGCGTGAAACCGCTGGCCTCGTTGTTTTGCCGAAGGTGGTCGGCTGCTTCGTCGTCGGGGACAAACCGGGCGGTGTAGGTAAACGAGTCGGCAGAGTCGATTTGCTCGCGCATACTAAACACTCGTTTTCCGGGGGCCAGCTCCACCGGCTGACTGGCAATCTGTTCCTCACGGTCGCGCGACTTGCGATAGATTTGCAATGTTCCCTTCACCGATCCGGATTCCACGGCCGGCGGCGCGGTGTTGTCGACGACGACTCGTAAATCGAACGGTTGCCCGGCGCGAACGTCCGAGGGCACCGCGACTTTCGCCACCGCGACTTCCGATCGCGCCGCATAGCGCACGGGCACAACGTCGATGCCCACGCCCTGCTCGGCCAGCAGCCTCGCTTCTTCCAGAGCATTGCCGTAGTTTTCATTGCCGTCGCTGACCACCACTACGCGACTGGCCGAATCGGCTGGCAGCGTGGCCAGCGCCAGCTTGAGCGCCCCGGCCAAGTTCGTGTGCGTCGTATCGAGCGGCGATTCCACCTTTGCGCTCAAATGAATGCTGTCGTCGATGGGAGGCTGTTCGACCGCTGCCTGTTTCGCAAACACGATGACGGCGGCTCGGTCCTGCCGCTCGGAGAGCCGATGCTTTGCAACCGATTGGTTGACAAATTCCGCCATCATCCGCCGCTGCTCTTCAGGAATACTCAGCGACTGATCCAACAAATAAACGACCGTCAGCCGATTACTCGTGCGGACCCATTGCGCCTGCGCTAGCGCCAGGACAAAAATAACGAGCACCGCGCTCCGCAGCCCAAGGACGACGACTCGTCGAAGTCTGCCCAAACCCGATAGGCCGCGAAATCCCAGCAGCCAAACCGCCGGTACAACCAGCAGCAGCGCCAAATACCAAGGATGATCGAACGTAAGGAACATACCACACGGTTCCAGCGTAAGTACGACGAACGCCGCCGAAGATCAATTTCACTCCACTCTATAGTACAGGAACGTGACGGCTACATTCAAACGCCGTTTTCGCCAGAATCGAGCCGGCCATTTTCGCGAACTAGCAAAGCATGGAAGCCCGCTGCACTAGAAACGGAGAACCGGCTAACTGTGCGAAGTTGATTCCGACGTCGAGCATTGCGGCGCGCATCGGGTCATACATGGCAAATCCAACGTCCCCGATCCCGTGATAAAGAAGATGCCGCCGTGCGGCGATGAACCCACATTTCTCGGTGCGCCGTGAAATGGTGTTCATTTTCCGTGGGTGCAAGACCCACTCGGCAAAGGATCGCATCAGCCGATAGCAATCGAAGCGGCAGGGAAGGTGACGAAACATTCCCGTCGCATGTTCGCATCGAAGTGTGAGATGCTCGACCTGCAGAAGGGTTTTAAAGCTTCCAGCCATCCGGCAGGGTCGCCCCGCGCTGCACGACGGCAATTCCATCGACGACCATCGACTCGGAGGATTCCGGACTCGTCTCCAGTTTTTGCTCGTTGACCACGCGCACACCTTGACCGATTCGGCAATTCTTGTCGATGATCGCTTGCTCGATCACGCTTCCTGCGCCGATGCCGAGCGGAATGCCACGGTGGCTATTCTGATCGCTTGCTTCGTAATAATCGTTTCCCAATAGCACGCTATTGCGAATCACGACATCGCGGCCGATCCAGGTACGTAGCCCGACGACGCTGTTTTCAATCGTCGCCCCTGCTTCGATGTGGCAACCGCTTGAAATCATACTGTTTGTGATTTTCGCCCCTACAATTTGCGACGGAGGCAAGAAACGCGTTCGCGTATAGATCGGCGCGTTCGCGGAAGCTAACACAAATGGTGGATTGGGCCGCGCTAGCTCCAAATTACACTCGTAGAAGGACTTGATCGTGCCGATGTCTTCCCAAAATCCATCGAACAGGTGCATGTGGACCTTGCGAGCGCGCATCGAGGCGGGAAATACCTCGCGGCCAAAATCGTGATATTCAGTTTTCGTCAACACATCAATGAGCTCTTTGCGATTGAACAAGTAAATGCCCATGCTGGCGAGCAAATCGCGTCCTTTGCTGGGCACGCCATGGGCATCGATCCAGGCCGGCTCGGTGCGAACCATGTCGGCCTCGGCGTCCGTCTTCGGCTTTTCCAGAAACCCCACGACGCGACCCGTATCGTCTACGCGCATGATGCCAAACGCATGCGCTGCGCTGCGGGTCACCGGCATGGCGGCGATGGATACATCGGCACCAGCTTGTTGATGCGTCGCCAGCATCTCGGCATAGTTCATCCGATAAAGTTGATCGCCGGACAAAATCAACACGTAGTCAGCGTTCGATTCCTCGACATAGCGCAAATTTTGCCGTACGGCGTCGGCCGTGCCTTGATACCAGTTCGAGCTTTCGTTGGTCTGCTGGGCCGCGAGAATTTCGACAAACCCGCCGCTGAAGCCGTCGAACATGTACGTGCGGCGAATGTGCCGATGCAAACTCACCGAATTGAATTGCGTCAGCACGTACATCCGCTGTAGGCCGCTGTTGATGCAATTCGACAGTGGGATGTCGATCAGCCGATAATTTCCCGCCAGCGGCACGGCCGGCTTCGATCGATATTTCGTGAGCGGATACAATCGCGTCCCTCGGCCGCCGCCGAGAACGATCGCTAATACATTTTGCATGATCGTCAAAAAATGCAGTGTGCGCGGATAAACCAAAATGGCCAGCGACGGTTCGATCAAACGATCCAACAACGATCTGTCGATCCCGACGGATTACTTCTAGGAATTGGACGAACGGGAAAATTCACCTGATGCACAAGCAGGGGAGCGCCAGTGTCGATTTACTATCGGCGCTCCCCATTTCTCTCCTGTTTTCGCGTTGGACTGAATGACCTGACTTGGTTGAATTCGTGAAATGTCTTGTTGAATTGAACGAAAATCATTGACACCCCCGTTGCCGGTGGTTACCAATGGAGATGGGACCATTGCCGGCAACATGATCTGTCACCAAAAGTTACTTGAGGATGCTAATGATCGCTACCAGTCAGCCTCGAACTTTTGCCGCGATGGCTGGCGTCGCCACGACATTGTTCAT
>JADZDJ010000034.1 GCA_020851115.1 Pirellulales bacterium | reverse complement strand
GATTACGAGGAACTCTGCGAGAACAGCGAAGCGATGATCCAAATCGCCATGATCCAGCTCATGCTCCACCGCCTCTGCCGGCCGCCCAGCCGACAGCACCGATGCTAGCAATTAAGAAACACCCTCTAAATTATGGGATAGAGCCGCTTCAACTTGACCCTTGCTTTCTCGAAGGTGAATTTTGCCAATCGATGGCTCGTTGTTTCTCGTTCACGCAGTTTGATCAGGCGGCAATTTCGGTTTGCAACACCTCGTGGAGCGCCCCCTTAGTGTGCGCGTTCAAATTGTCGCAAACCAGCTTGATCCGCTCGACGCCCACGTAGCGCGAATCGAGCACATGGACGACTTCATAAGCCCAATCATCCTTGGTGCCGCGAACATAAAATTGATCCGACGACCTCCAGTTCGACCGGTCGATCGGCCAGCAGTCGCAGAGTCCGATGGCTGAAGCCGGCAGGTGGCTGGCCCAACCTCAGGGCGATCAACTTCGCCTCGGCCACGCCATCGAGCAACTTCGGCGTTGGCGATGTCGCTCGTTGTTTGCGAACCAACGCTCCCACGAAGCATTCCAGCACGAACGCTTGCCGCACGTTTTCGACCGTCTGCCTGCGGCACCCGACCGCTTCGTTGATCTTGGTATCATTCCACGCCGGCCCGTCGGTGCCGGACTTGAGCAAGATGGCCGCCCGCCGCAGCATCTCCGACTTGCACGTTTCCTGCTTGATCGTCGCTTCGCAAATCGCCCGTTCCTCGTCCGTGAGCCGAACGATAAACTACTTGCCCATGAGAACCTCCGTGTTGACGCAGAGGTTCCAAGAAAACGGCCGCTCGAACAACTTCAATATTTAGTCTGGACGGGACGCTAGGCTTGGAACGAACTTCCGCATCCGCAGCTTTTTACGGCGTTCGGGTTGTCGAACGTGAAGCCGCGCTTTTCGAGGCCCTCGTAGAAATCGACGGTGGTGCCATCGAGGTACAGGGCACTCTTCTTATCGACGACGAGCGTTACGCCGTGGCAGTCGTATTTCGAGTCGGCCTTTTCGTCGAAGTTCATATCGAATCCCAAGCTATATTGAAAGCCGCTGCAACCGCCGCCGGCGACGCCAACGCGAAGCACGGTCGTAGGCTCGAATTTCTGTTCCTCGATGATCTTTTTGACCTCTTGAGCGGCTCGTTCAGTAAGTGCAACTGCCATTTTCTAACTCCATAAGTTTGAGTTTCGATAGAATACCCTTAAATTATACAATCTGGCGAGGAAAGTGAAGTGCGGTGTTGCCTCGGTTTTTGCCAAGTGGCGGCCGCCGGGGAGCGCGCGTAGTCAAAGGAAATTCGCGGCAAACACTTCTAGACCGGCGCGGCTCGAGGAAGCAGCTACGCCATGCTCGATAGTTTGCGGAGGCGGTTTACCGAATCGGACACGACTTCGATGGCCGTTTCGACTTCTTTGGCCGTATTGAACCTGCCCAGGCCGAAGCGAAGGCTGCTGCGGACGGCGTCTTCGGGTAGGCCAATCGCCCGGAGCACATGGCTGGGCAGTGGATTGGCCGATGTGCATGCACTGCCTGCGCTAACAGCCAGCCGATGTTGCATGTCCAGTAATAGGGTTTGGCCTTCGACACCTCCGAAAGTTAAATTGAGATTGCCGGCCAGCCGCAGTGCCGGTTGATTGATCGCAGGACCGTTGAGCGTAGTGCCATCGAGTTGCGTCCGCAAACCGTCGTACAGCCGTGTTCGCAGAGACGCCAGCCGCGCCTGCTCGGCAGGCATTTCCTCGGCACACAGCTCTAAGGCCCGCGCGAAACCGATAATGCCTGGCACATTCAAAGTGCCGCTGCGGATGCCATTTTCTTGACCGCCGCCGTAAATCTGCGGCATGAGCTTCACGACCGGCGAGCTTCGGCGGACGAACAATGCGCCAACTCCCTTCGGCCCATAGAGCTTGTGAGCCGAGAAGCTAAGTAGATCGACTTGTAGCTTCGCCACATCGACCGGAATTCTGCCGACGCCCTGCGTGGCATCGCAATGCAACAACACGCCCCGCGCGCGGCAAACATCGCCAATTTCCGCCAGCGGTTGAAGGACGCCGATTTCGTTGTTGGCGAGCATTATCGATACCATTGCCGTGTCATCGCGGATTGCCGCCGCAACTTGGTCTGCCGCCACGAGCCCTGCCCTCGGACTACCCGCTTGCTCGACTGGCAGTAGCGTGATTTCCAAGCCGCGGTGGCCAAGAAATTCGAACACATCGAGCACGGCCTTGTGCTCGGTGGCTACGCTGACGAGGTGATTGCCGCGTCGACTCGGTCGCTCGGCAATGCCGCGAATCGCCAAATTGTTGCTCTCGGTTGCGCCGCTGGTGAAGACAATCTCCCGCGGCTGAGCGCCGATGGTGGTGGCAATGGATTCTCGCGCTCGATCGACGGCTTCTCGCGCGTCCCATCCATACCGATGCGTCGTACTGCCGGCATTGCCGTAATTTTCACCGAAATAGGGCAATATCGCCTCCAACACGCGTGGATCGACCCGCGTGGTGGCGTGGTTGTCCATGTAAATAGGGGAGTCTGGAGGCGGCATTATTCTGGCTGAGGATCGTTGAGCCCCGGCTCGTTCAGAAGTTTATTGTAAAACTCGTTGATTCCTAATCTCGTTGCCCATGACGATAAATAATCGAAATCCAAAGCAGTCCACTGCACGCGAGCCACTTGCATCACGTCATGGTATTGCCGCTCGGATTCTGACATTTTCGCCCAAACCAACTTTGACAAAATTGTATCCTCCGCCGACGATGTCCATACTTCTAAGCCGCTGTCCGGCATTTTAGTCATCCGACGTCGTTGGAATTGCGATTGCTCGAACGCTTGCTTCTTGAGTGGAATTAAATCTGCTTTACAGCCCAGCGAGTAGTCGATGACATTGAACATGGACTCGTTGCGAACGGCCTGATGCGCAGTTTGCCGGTTGAAATAGAATTCCGTTTCGATGCGATTCAGAAATTGATCCAATTGATCGCCGCTTGGCGAAATGACGATGTCCGCATCAAGCGTCGTCCGCGCCACGCTCAATGCACTGCTGGCCAACGAGCCAACGACCATGTAGGGGAAGTTGATCGCGGTGAAATGCTCTATCAAACGAACGAGCATCGATTCGATCGAGTTCACAGAGCAACCTCAACCCGAGGATAAACTTGCTGAAAAACTTCGTCGCCCAACCGCATGCGAGCAAGTGCCATCCGAACTTGCTCCTCCGTGTAATCGGGATGCCTTTGTCTGATTCCAGCAGCCGATAGCCGTTCCGCAAAATCGATCAGATCAAAGGTGCGGCGCAAGCGTTCGGTTGACGATAGGCGACTGAAGATATCACACTGAACGCGAAACGCTTCGAGCGTAGTGTCTTGAGGGATGCCGCGCAGCTTATGGATGTCCAGGGCCATCACAGATCGGATATTATGCAAACAGCGCTCGCAGGCAGATTTGCGACCACGTTTCGAAGCCGTCCAGTTCGCCGAGCAATTCCTCAACGGGTCGAAATCCGGCTTCGAGTATCTCACTTTCGCGCGGCCGAACCGCCGGCTGTTCTACATCGAATACATGGACCACGCCCAAATGCACGCGTCCCACCGGCGTTTCATCGTCATTAATCAATCCTACGCACTGTTCGGTGTAGGGGCTATCGATGGAAATTTCTTCTTCGAGTTCGCGGCGCATGCCTTCGGCATAGGGAACCGCGTCGTCGCTCGTGCGGTCGTCGATCGAAATGTGCCCACCGACGCCGACGCTGCGTTTGCTGCGCAGCCGAGCTTCGCCTTGGCCTTTTCCGCGGGTGTATTGGAAGACCGAAATTCGACCGGCCGCATCTCGATGGCGGAAAATCGTGTAGGGAATGAGTTGTTTGAAGCTGGGATCTTCTTCCATTTCTCCGCGCGCGCGGTAGCTGGTATTCCTTGCGTTCAGAAGTTCTCCCAGGTAGCGATTAACCTCCGCCGTGAAGCCTTGAAAATGGCCCAGGCGGTGTAAGAGCTCGGTGGGAACGACGAGGACGTGTTCGGAGTGAACGGCTGACATCAGGGCAGGGGGGAGTGCAAAATGAGTAATCGGAACGAGAGGAGTATATCGTCTGGAAAGTTCGTTGACGAGATGCCGAGGCATCCCCATTCGTCTTTCTCGGTTTTGTCACACAATCAACATTGCATCACCGTAACTATAGAACCGATATTCGTGGGCGATCGCTTCTTGATAAGCGCGGCGAATCAATTCGTCGCCGCCAAACGTGCTCGCGAGAACCAACAGCGTTGTACGCGGCAGATGAAAGTTGGTCATTAGGCAATCAACGGCTTTGAATCGATAAGGCGGTCGAATAAATAGCTCGGTTAGGCCCGCCCACGGGCGGAGTACGCCGTCTGCCGCGGCGGTTTCCAGTACGCGCACCGAGGTTGTGCCGACGGCAACGATGCGTCCGCCGGCTTTGCGAACTGCCGACAGCCTCTCTGCGGTCGCACCATCGATGCGCCCCCATTCGCTGTGCATTTGGTGGCTATCGAGTTTGGTCGCTCGGATTGGCCGAAATGTGCCGAGGCCAACATGCAGCGTAATTTTGGCCACGTCGATGGTAGCATTTTTCAAGCGGCCAATCAGTTCGGGCGTGAAATGCAAGCCAGCCGTCGGGGCGGCGGCAGATCCGGCCTCTTTGGCAAAAACTGTTTGATACCGCTCGCGATCGGCGCCGATCATTTCTCCTTTGCGAATATATTTGGGCAATGGCACTCGTCCGATGCGCTCCAGCGTTTCCAAGATCGGCCCGTCAGCGAGCGGCCGAACCAACCACATGCCCGCGTCCGATTTGGCGACCAATCGCAATTGCAAATCGTCGCGCGCCAAACGATCGACGAGTTGAATGGTCTCGCCGGGTGCGAGCTTTCCTCGAGCTTTGCAGAGGATTCGCCACGCGCCGGTCGACTCAACGCCGAGAAACAGTCCTTCCCAGCGCCCTTGAGTGCTCTGTCGATAGCCCACCAGCCGCGCCGGCAGCACGCGCGTGTCGTTCACCACTAAGGAGTCTCCCGATTGCAGCAAATCCGGCAGATCGCGAATGTGATGGTGAGAAATTCGGCCATGTTTTCGGTTCACGACCATCAGCCGCGCATCGCTGCGCGAAGGCAGCGGCGCTTGCGCCACGAGATGTTTTGGCAAGTCGTAATCGTACCGGTCAAGTTCGCTGACGGTGGCGGCATTCATGGTGATGACTAACTGAACATGCGTTTAATTTCGATGCTAGCACGGCGAATTATTTTGCTCGTGCTGGCACTGCTAGCAAACGCGGAAGTTGTTGCGGCGACGGCAGTTGCTGAAGCATTGGACCAGGCGACTATTTTCCCATAAAAAAACAGCTTGACGGACTGGGAGGAAGCGGCAATTCTGTGGCGGCTCGATTGAAGTTTTCGCCACCGACCAGGAATCGACGGAGTTCGCCACAGTGTCAGCCGTCGGAAGCCGCTACTCCCAGACTGCAACTCCTGTCGTCGGCGTCATGGCGAATCGTACGAACCACAAGTCGGCAGTGCCAGCCTTTGGCCACGGGTTTGCCTGCCACCACTTGCGGCAACCATCGGAAGGGATTTGATGGTTGTTGCCGTCGGCGGAGCTTGAATGATAGCATTGCCGGCAGCCGGTCTCCAACCCGTGCGGAGCGCATGGAATGTGCTCCGGGTTGGAAACCGTCGCGCGGGCCGCAAGGGTTGATGAATGGCAAAGATGGAGAGCGCCAGAAAAGAACGGGCGACAGCAGGAATTCAGGCAGAAATTGGCAAGCGATTCAAACGGGGCAGGGCAGGGGGGCAGCGCGATGATTCAAAGTTTGTGCGGGTTCGTCACGCAGCCGAATGCGTGGTTTATCGCACACGGCACTTGAATCGGGCAATTCCGCCTTCGCCAGCTTTCATCGGCTGTTTGATTTCCCAGCGGAGCACCAGTGAACCTTGCGGGTTCGGATCGGTGAAGAATTCGGCGTCGACGCTCGCCTGCGCGGAGCTTTCGAGGTATTCCAGGCGCGCGGTGAGATCGTCCACGAGCGTGACGTTGCCAATCGTTTGCTCACCGACATTGTCGAAGCGGATCGTAAATTCGACGATTTCGCCGGGCAACGCACTGTGCGTCGAGGCGATCTTGCAAATCCGTAGGCACGGCTTGCCAGGCTGGACAAAGTACGTTGCTTGTGCGCGGCGGTCTCCTTGAAAGATGTTAGCTCTCTTGCCATCGACCGCGACTTGCACGCCTTGGTCGAGCGTCCAAGTTATCGCAGCCTGTACGGCTTGTGCAATGAACGGCTTTTCGCCTTCTTCGATCTTTCCAAAACGGATTAGATCGAAATCTTCATAGGGCTTGAGCCGATCGACGGTTGCGCGGACGACCAAATTCGCGATGAGGCCGATTGGCGGCTGCTTTTCAAGGAAGGTGACCGTTGAGCGATCGCCAACTTCAGCCACCGGCTGCACGGGCTGCAGCGTGGTGCTAACCGGCTGCAGAATATCTTCTCGCTCAGGGCCGATCGGAGCGTCTACGCCGCCGGCGCGAACAAATTGATTATCGCCGTAGGGAAGCGTCACTTGGCGTACCGCGGCAAAGCGTGGGGCATAGATGCAGACACGATTCGACGGCTTGACGACGGTGCGGCCGTCAAGCGTATCGTAATGGATGATCGTGTCTTCTTCATCGAGGCCGACGAGCGACCAGTCGTCGCGTACTTGGACGCCGCCGTTGTGATCGCCGCCGTCGAAGATGTATTCGTCTTCTGGCCACGAACCACCAATTCCAGGTGGCTGCCACGGGGCGGCATACATGACCGGCATCGGCGGCGGGCCGTTGTATTTTGGCGGCAGAGTTTGTACGGCGTTAGGCTCGACGGCTTGGATCTGGCCGGAAGATTCGCTCTCGAGCCGGAGCGGCGGCTGATACGGACCTTCACTGTCGCTGACTTCGGCGACGCCGGCAATGGCGGCTTCCATGTGCGGCGCAACCAGGCCGGGAATGGTGTATCCGTCGCCTGGATGGCCTGTGTAGGCTTCCCGCGGCAGGCCGGCAAAGGCCAGCGACGACGGGCCAGAGTCTGAAACCATTGACAGGTCGAACTTGCCAGCGCGATCCGCGCTACGGCACGAGCAGGCGAACAGCAATAGGCCGGAGAGTATCGCGAATGATACTGAACGAATCGAAAGCGTCATTGGATGTCTCCTACGGTCGCCCAGCTTTCTGCTTCGCCATTTCCATGGATGGAAACGCCATTGGATGAGTAGGGTGAATGCCTGGACGCATTGAACCCTTCGGATTTTGGTGCACTCCGACCGGCCAGCGCTGTGAAAGAATCAGTTGTCGGTTGGGTTTGCAGGCCAGCAGCAGTCGTTGGAATAATCATCTGACCCAGCGGCCGCGGGCGCACGCGGAGCAGGGGAGGGGAGTAATATAAAAATGTTGCTCCCGGATTGGCGGGATCATCGGGTACGCGCCCACCGATCCGCAAAATTGCCATTGGTCGACCGAGGCGATCTGCCACCACGAGAGGATCTTCGTGCGAACCGACCTCGAAGGAATGCTGCGCCTGGGGATCTTCTGCTTTTGGGTACGCGCCACGGGGATTTTCGAGATAAATGATGCGTGTGATGAATTTTCCTTGAAACGCGGCTTCAAGGTCTGCTTCGGCCAACTCGATCGGAATCGGGAATTTCAATTCCTGGCCGAGTGGTGGATAGAGCCGATCGATGACTTCGATCGTCGGATAAAGCTCTTCCCCTTCGTGCCGCGGAATGTCGGTCACCTTGAGGCGATAGACCGAGCCGATCATCATGCCCGCTTTGGCCGGCGCTTTGTCTGATTCGCCGAAGCCATCTTGCATCGCGTAGGCGACCTGTGCGCCTTGTGGAGCGCGAATCTCGACAGGCTGAAAGTAACCCGGCAACGGTCCGCCTCGCAACAATTGTCGACCGCCAATCGCTCCCGGCGGCATCGCTCCGGCGTGCAAATCGTGTCGCGGAGGCTCGGCTTGTGCCGCGAAGGCAACAAAACTTGCGGCGACAATCATCAACAACCGTGCGACGCGCATGTTTTCCATTGCGTACAGTGTCGAGAGACATGCACACAGTGGGATGCTTCGAGCGGCAATGTTGCGAAGAAGATGAGTCATCGATAAGAGCGAAATCCGACTGGGAACAATCGGTCGGAGGGAAATCCTGCTTCTTGAATGAACACAGAGTCCAATGCTTTCGTCGAACGGATGTGACTTCTATAGTTCAACTGCGGCTCAAAAAACTATCGAGGGAGTCCCGCAAGACGGGCTGCTCCCTCGGCGCGGGTTGCATTGAACAATCAGACTACTGCGGTGAGCACTGGCCATCGCTGCACTGGCCATCGCTGCACTCGCCGTCGCCGCACTGGACACCTGGAACAACTTGGTGCGACATGTGCCAGGGCTGACGGAATTCGACCGGCGGGACCGTACTGCGCTCCACGATGTGAACGTGGCTTGCAGGATGCGGATAACTTAATCCAGGCTCTTGCTTCACATCAATCTTGACCTTTTTGGTCGGTCCGGGGATGTGCATTGCCGTGTGATTCTTCATCACGTGTTGCTGCAATCCGGCTGGCACACCCAGCGGAATGTGCGGCGGGCCTGGCAAACCGATCGGCGTGCCGCAATAGGGCATGCCCCACTCCGGCGCAGTAACTCCGGCGACGAATTGCGGTGGCACCGCCGTGGGCTGGCCGACTTGCGCCGCAATCGACGGCTTGGGACAAGGGCAGGGCCCCCAGTAGCCGGCTTGTTCAACGTCGCCGCCTCTGTTGGCGGCAAATCCGCCGGCAGCAGCATTTTGTAAGTCTTTATTGCCTAGGCGGATGATCGCCAAGATCGAACCGCGACGGTCGGCTTCGACAATCGGATCGACTCCCGGATCGAGTCGCGTGCTGACAAGTGTTTCCACGCCGGCAAGCGCGAGTTCTTGATATTCTGGATCGGGAAGATAAATCACTTTTGTCACGAAGTTGCCTGACAGGACTTGTTTGAAATCGTCGTCCGTGAGCTGGAAGGGGATGAAATTGTGGGCGATGAATGCTTCGGTGCGCGGCACGGTTGGAGCGACTTCGAGCGTGGGATATAACTCCACGCCTGGGTAGCTCGGAATGTCGGTGAGCTTCAAGCGATAGATCGCTCCTTGAGGAAAGTTATATCGGCCAGGTTCGACAAGCGGTTCGGAATCAAATAGCCCAGGGCTACCGACATCCCAGCGCACTTGCATGCCGTCGCTACCGATAAAGCCAATTTGCGAAGTGGGGTACGATCCCATTCCCATGCCCCATCCAGCTCCGCCCGCAGCAGCCATATCGTTGCCCCACGCACCATTGCCGGCACAGCAGCCACCGCAGCCACTCCAGCAGCAGGCCTGCTCGACGTCGCCGCACGGCGCTCCATTGCCACCGACAGCACCGCCAGGTCCACCGCCGCCCGGAAACATGCCGGGAGCCATTCCGGCAGCGCCGTAGGCCCCTAGACCAGGACCGCCGGCCATCATCACACCCGGGCCGGGTCCATCCACGCCGGGGCCAGGATGCATTAACATTTGCGCCGGCGGCAGCACGTTGGTACGCGGCTCGAAAACCGGGCGGAGTTGAGAAATGTGCTCCAATGGCGAATTTAGTGGCAAGGCACAGCCGGTAGCCACGAGCGCAGCCAATAGCGCTCCAAATGTAAAGCGCAGAGTCATTGAGTCCCCCCTACGACGGCACATGTCTGCGATGTGGCCGCCTGATTGCTGAAGTGAAAAAGGGCCAGTCGTCTGGTGGTCAGTGGCCAGTCGTCGGTGATGAGCGTTTAGATGCAACTGATGACTGACGTTTGACCACTGACAACAATGCCAATCGCACCGGACGCGTACGGCTATTCCGCCGAACTTGATCTTGGGATTGCCAGGTCAAACGCCTAGAATCCTGACGCAGTCTGGCCGTCTGTGGGTATCGTCGGCCCGGTGTAAAGAGAATCTTTGGCAAATCCGTCAAAACCCTCACATGAAGGTCATCCTACCTATCTTTACAGTCGGCATTTTATTGGCCGGAACTTTGCCAGGACAAACCGCTGGTTCGCCGGCCGAGCAGGGCAGGGGGGCACCCCAGCGGCAAGGCCGGATTTCAATCGAAGCATCTCTTCCCCAGCCAGTGGCAGTTCATGACTCGATCGGTGAAGCATCTCGACTTCGGCAGCTCACCGGCCCACAAGCACCGCAGCACGATCAAGCTTCGATCGCTCATGCCACGCTAGGTGCGCCAACTCCGCTATCGCAATCGCCTCCGCAAGGGGCCGATTTACTTGTCAAAAAAGCCGCCGATGCGCTGGCAAAACATTTAGCGATTTCAGCGCGCGTTCGATTTCATGTCGATACGTTCGGCTATCAATCGATAGGGCAGGGGACGTACTTGCAGCACGGCGTGGGCGATGCTAGGAAAATTCGCTGGGAGCTGAAAACCAGTATCGGCGAGCAAATTCATCTGTGGCAACAAGTTTGCGACGGCCGCTATCTTTGGCAACTTACCCAGTTTGCGCCCGATGAACCGACGCTCAATCGAGTCGATTTACGCCGCGTGCGTCAAGCGATGGACCAAGCGGGCAAAACTGTCGGTCAGCCGCTCGGCTTCCAAGCGGGCCTCGCGAGTGGGGGATTGCCACAGGTAGCCGAGGACTTGCGAAAGTCGTTTCGCTTTATGCAGGTAGAAGAAGGACGGCTCGACCAATTGCCTGTATGGATTGCCACCGGCACATGGCAGGTCGAAGTGCTCAGGCCGATTGCGAAGGAACTAGCCAATCAAGCGGCCAAAGGCAAGTCGCTCGACTTGAGGCTTTTACCGGAACAGTTGCCGGAGGAGGTCTTGGTTTACTTGGGGCAAGACGATTTGTTTCCCTATCGCATCAACTATCGCCGCCGAGGGGGAGGGCAGGGCAGGGGAGGGCAGGGGAGGGGCAATGAACTGCAGTCGATAGTGCTGGTCGAACTGTATGAAGTGCAATTCAATCCGCCGATCGACGAACGGCAGTTCGAATACGAGCCGGCCGCAGGTTTCGCGGAGACTACGGAAGCGTTTCTGAAATCGCTGGGGGTGAAGCAATGATTGTCTTGATCGATGAGAGCTTGGTCAGCATCCGAGGCGGTCGCGCAGCAGCATTTTTTCTTGTTTGTCGCTGATGCCGGAAATGCTTTTCGAGAGCTTCGCCGCCATTCGTACGGCTTCAATCATTCCTGACGTCTCTGCGCGGCCTTGCCACGCTAAGTCAAATGCCGTGCCGTGCGCCACGCTGGTGCGGACGATCGGCAGGCCGCAGGTGACGTTGACGGCTTGATGCATGCCGAGTAGCTTGAGCGCGATGTGACCTTGGTCGTGATACATGGCGACGACGGCGTCGAATTCGCCGTTGCGAGCGCGGACCATGAGTGTATCGGTGGGAAATGGCCCGACGGCGAGCAACCCTGCATGCTGCGCCGCCTCGACGGCTGGCGCGATAGTGCGAATTTCTTCATTGCCGAACAAGCCTTCTTCGCCGGCATGTGGATTCAATGCACACACACCGATGCGCGGTTTTTCACCTTTGATTTTCCCCATCACCTGATCGGCTAAATGGATTTTGGCCAGAATCGATTCGGTGGTCAGGTGCCGAAAAACTTCCGCCAATCCCATGTGCAGCGTAACATGTACAACGCCCAAGCCAGCGGATCCGCGAACACACCGGCTGCCGTCGATCGACATCGCCGTGGGCCCCAGATACAGCATCATGGCGAAATCGTCCACGCCGCAAAGCTGGGCAAGTAACTCCGTATGCCCAGGAAAATGATGCCCAGCGCGCCAGAGCGCGGCTTTGTGTAGCGGCGCGGTGACGAGGCCACTGACTTTGCCGTCGAGTGCCAAATGCGCCGCGACAACGAGCGCATCGTAGGCCGCTTGCCCGCCGCGAGGGTCGATCGTCGCTGGCAGTACATCGGCGGCATCATCGCTGCCGCTGGACAAGCATGGAATGACGCTGGGCGAGGAATCGATTTCGTCCGGCGATTCGACCGTGACAATCGTTGCACCCGCATGGACGAGTTCGACAGCCCGTTGAAAGACTATCGGATGACCGATGGCGACGACGCGACAAAGATCGTGCATCTCCGGTTGCCTCCAGGCGCCGACGACAGTCTCTGGCCCGACGCCAGCCGGGTCGCCCTGAGTGATGGCCAATAGTGGTTTGCGAGGCTCCATGCCCGTAGTATATCCCTGGCACCGGGCTGTGAGGATGGAGCGGGGAAGAGTTTCGCTCCAGTTTTTCGATTGCAGCTTCCTTGTTCATGGCGGAACGCGAAGAGTTCTCGGAGAGGCCCTACAAATCTTGCGACGTACAACGTATAAAGTGGAACATGATTCGCATTTTTACGACGCTCGCGATTGTGGCTTTGCTGCTCATGTCCGCAGCCCTGCTTTTGGGCCTGTATATCGGCGATTTACACGGCACTGTCGATACGACGCAGCTCCGCTGGGCCACCGTACATCGGATGTTGGGCACTGCCGCGGCGATTGTCGTGGTGCTGGTCAATAGCATCGCCATGACATATTTCATCGGTACGAGCCGCTGGTGCAAGGAGGTGACGGAAACCTATCGGCTCGATCCTCGCCATCTTCAGCAGAGTGTACGATTGAAACGCAGCACGTTTCCGTGGGCTGTTTTTTCGATGCTTGCCGCGGTTGCCGTGGGAGCGCTTGGCGCGGCTGCCGATCCGGCTACGCTTCGCGCCGGGACGGAGCATTGGGTTACGCCTCACCTGTTTGGGGCTTTTATCGGGCTGATATTTATCGCGCTGACCTTCTTCATGGAGGCTGGGCGCATTGCGGCGCATCATAGCGTGATTGAAGGCATCCTCGCCGAAGTTCGGCGAATTCGGCAGGAGCGCGGATTGCCGATTTGAATTTGATGCGTGCCCGCGAGCAGTCGCAGCGGCTGCTACCTTGGCAGGTGATGTTGGTGCCCGGTCGTCTCAAGCAGCACGATGGCTGCCGCGAGGGCGACGCCGAGCAATAACGCCAGCGACAGCTTTACCCGATCGTGCTTGTGAAATTGCACTTCCGGGAGCAGGTCGCTGGTGGAGATGCATAAGAATGCTCCGGATGCAAAGCATAGCGCTGCGCCGACAAACATCGAATGTCCACGTCCGACCTGCTCCAAGCCGAGAAAAAAAGCCAAGGTTCCCAACGGGGCAATCGCGGCATATCCAACATTTACCGCATGTTGCCAGCCGCGCGACCAACCGCCAGCGACCATCAGCGTGCTGATGGTTAACGAATCGAACGGCTTGTGCAGCCAGACTGCCAGAAAGGTGCCAAAACCAGCCAATTGCGCTGCACGATGTTCGCTCTTATCCGCGAAAATAGCAGCTCCCAACGCCAGTCCGTCGATCAAGCTGTGCAGCGTGAGACCCATCAGCGCGCCGCTCCACGACAACCGCGTCATCGATGTCGCGTCAGCGTGATGATGATGCTCCCCCTTCGAAGGCTGGTGATCGCAGTGCTCGTGTGCTTCTTTAGCGATGTCTTTGGGCGTTTCATCGACCGGCGCATCGTGATGATGAAAATGGAAGAAGCGTTCAAGGAAAAACATCACCAGAAAGCCGCCCAACAGCCACATCGCGGTCTGATCGATATTTTCAAGCTGTAGATATCCGTGCGGCAGCAAATGCAACAGGCCGATGCCCAAAATCACGCCCGCTACGAAGCTGAGAAAAAGCTGCATCCGCGTGTGCGTCAGGCGCACAAGCATCGGAACCCAGCCGCCGATGAGTGCGGCCAGGACGATCATCAGCGAGTAGATGGCGGCGAGGAAATACATAAGCGGACGGGAGGCTGGGTGCTGGAATAATGGAAAGTAACAATGAATAGCAATTGCAGTTGAATGTCAAGGTTGTGCTGGATGCTGGATGATAGATACTGAATGGTAGAAAATAGACGCAAGAGTCTCGGAAATCCAGCGTCCAGTGTCGATCATCTAATATCGAGTTATGCGTGCCGTTGTTCAACGTGTCAGTCAGGCAAAAGTCGTCGTGGCCGGCGAGGTCGTTGGCCGCGTTGATCGCGGTCTGCTGGTACTGCTGGGTGTGGCCCTCGGCGACTCGGACGATGACGCGCGATGGCTTGCGCGGAAGATTGTCGAACTGCGGATTTTTAATGATGACGACGGCAAGATGAATCTCGCGCTGATTGAAGCTGGCGGGGCGATGCTGGTGGTCAGTCAGTTCACGCTACTGGGCGATTGCCGCAAGGGTCGCCGGCCGAGCTTCATTGAGGCTGCGGCGCCGGATGAGGCGGAGCGACTATACCAGCTATTCGTCGAGACCGCCCGTGCGCAGGGCATTCATGTTGAATCCGGCCGCTTTCGCACGCAGATGGAGGTCTCGCTCACGAACGACGGGCCGGTTACGTTGATGCTGGAGAGCCGAGAAAAATGAAAAACGCAAATTGCAGAATGAATCATCATGCCGTGCAACATGTTTGAACTTGCATTTTTTATTCTACATGTTGAAATTCTTCCTTCGGCTCAGGGATGCTCAAGGTCTTCGTCGTCGGATTGCGCTGCAAACCGATGCGGTTGAAAAAGCGCTCGGCGAGTTGCTGCGACTGTTGACTCGGGGAGCCAAAGCGGCCCGTCCATTCCTGGTCGTTGACCACCAAAAACGTCAGTACCACGACTTTCAGATATGTCGAAATATTCGCCCACACACTGTCTCCCCAGAATTTGATCGCGGTACCGAACGAACTCTTGAACCGCATGCGACCGCGATGCCATTCGATGCTCCAGATTTCGTCGAGAATCAAATGCGACATGAAGCCGACCACGACGGCGCCGGCAACGAAAAATCGCAAGTCGAGCCGCTCGCAGCCGAACGCCAGAAAGGTGACTTCTCCCGCAATGAGCGCTGCTGGTATGCTATGAAACATACCGCGGTGAACCGTGTATCGGCGTAATAAAGCCGCCAGACCGAAGCGAATGGCTAAATACATCCCGCCGCTGGCTAAAATCATCGATTCGAGCGACATTCCCGCCTGCTTGAATCGATCGACGCACATCATGGGCACCACGGCCGCAGCAAAGGCCATGCTTTCGCGCAATGGCCGGCCAGGTCCGCTATCGAGGTCGGGCATCATTCCCGCCACGCCGCACAGCCCGGCGGCCAAGAGGCTCGTTTCGAGCGGCACGCCAAAATAGATTTTGGAAGCCGCGCCGCCGGCAATACCTATCACCGTGCTGGTAGTGATGTGAGTTTTAAAGCCAGCCATGCGGAGGGTTCAAGGTTTGGAGTTCGGGGCTTGGGATTTTGAGAGCGGAACTTTATCGGAAAAACGTGCGTTGCCCCAAGATCAGTTGCACGCCAAATGGAGTGCTAGCACGTATGCCTAGTCAGCCTGGATTGCTTCTTTCAAACTGACCTTCGACTGTCGCGCGGCTGCTGATAAACTCTGCGATCTCTGTCTTCACTGAACCCTGAACCCCGAACCGTCGCATGGACTGGTACGACATCTTGATGCTGACCGTGCTTGGCGGGGCCACGATCTTTGGTGCTTGGAAAGGGATGGCCTGGCAGTTGGCTTCGGTGGCATCGCTGGTGCTTAGCTATTTTGTGTGCCTGAAGTTCAGTGCTTCGCTGGCGCCGATGTTTGGCGACAGTGCGCCGTGGAACCGCTTTGCGGCGATGCTGGTCTTGTATTTAGCGACCGGTGCTGGTGTGTGGCTGGCCTTTCGGTTAGTCGCCGGACTACTCGATCGAATTAAGCTGCGCGATTTCGATCATCAAATCGGCGCTATCTTCGGTCTGCTTAAAGGCATTTTGCTTTGCCTTGCGATCACTTTTTTCGCGTTGACACTCTGGCCGACGATGCGCGAACATATCTTGCAAAGTAAGTCGGGTCGCGCTATGGCCGTGCTGCTCGACAAGGCCGACGCCGTAATGCCCCCTGAACTGCACGATGTAATCGGCCCTTATCTCCACAAGCTCGAAGATGGGCTCGATCCCAATGCGCCTCAAAGTGCCGGCAATCAGCCGCCGGGCGATCGACGATCTCCGGAAAATGCGAGCGGAAACCATGCCGCCAGTGATCCGTCGAAGCTCTGGGTTCGTTGACTTCACCCGTCTTCCGCAACCGCACGGCAGTTGGCTTACTTTTTTGTAAGGCGACAGAACTCTCCGCTTTCAATTGGCATAGATAGCAATTGGATGAATTGCTGTCCACATTGGTGAGCAATCGCATACCTGCAGGGAAACGAGTGCAAGTTACGAATATCCATTATTCGCTGTTCATGTCCGAAGGGAATTGGTTTCTATCTCCTACGCAGTCACAATTGACGAGATTTCGGATCGCAGGAGTCAATCAAATCGCTTTCTAACGGGCGCAGCTCGGAATTACGTCAATCTTTGCTAAGTGGTAGTCAAGTTGGATTGCCACTGTATCTCGATGATTGCACGATCTGAGGAAGGCTGGCATGAAGCGATCGAAGAAAGCGTTCGGTTACATTCTGGCGGTCGTTGGATGCTTGTTGGTGTTGCTGCTCCGATTGGCCGTCGACGACGCGCTGGCCGAGCAAGCCCGGCTGTTGCCGTTTCTGCTGGTCGTGATGGCAGCGGCTTATTGGGGCGGTTTTGGTTCCGGGTTGTTGGCGACTTTTCTGAGCGCGCTGTTGGGCTTGTTATTTCTGGTTCCGCCGCCATTTTCGCACGGAATCGAATCCTTACGGTTTGAGACGCTGGCCGACGGGTTGAACCTGTTGATGTTTCTCGTGGTCGGCGTTACTGTCACTAGCCTGTGTAGCGCATTGCGTTCGGCGTGGCGTCGCGAACGAGAAAAGCAATTTCGCAACTTGGCCGATTCGATGCCTCAATTGGTTTGGATGGCTCGGTCCGACGGTGATCGATTTTGGTTCAATCAGCGCTGGTACGACTACACGGGATCGACTGCCGCTGAAGCGATGGGGTTTGAATGGACTCGGTATTGTGATCCTGCGGAGTGTAGCCGATTGATGGCAACGTGGGAGTCGGCTCGTCTTGCTCAGACGGCGTGGGAAGACACTCATACATTGCGTCGCAGGGACGGTGAAATGCGCTGGCATTTGGTCCGCGCCGTGCCAATCTGGGACGAGCAAGGAAAAGTTGCGGAATGGTTTGGGACAAGGACCGATATTCAAGATCGAATCGTCGCCGAGCAGGTGCTGAAGGAAGCCGATGCTAGCAAAAACCAATTCTTGGCGATCTTGGCACACGAACTGCGCAATCCTCTGTCGCCGATCAGCAATGCGCTGCAACTGTGGCCGTTTGTCGACGACGATAAAGAAAAATTGGAACAATTGCGGCAGGTGATGGATCGACAGGTTCAGCAGTTGATCTGCCTGATCGACGATTTGATGGATCTGTCGCGAATTGCCCGCGGCAAGATCCAGCTCTCCAAGGAGCACATCGACTTGCGCCGCATGATCGACGAAGCCCTCGAGGCCGCGCGGCCTGCGATCGATACCGCCGGCCACCACTTGACGGTGACGAAAACCGAACAGCAAGTACTGGTCGATGCAGATGCAGTTCGACTGCGACAAGTGTTTGCAAACGTATTGAATAATGCGGCGAAATTTACTCCGCCGGGGGGCGACATTCGAGTGCGAATGGAAGTGTTGGCCGGACAAGCGACGGTGCGCATTCAAGATAACGGCAAGGGAATCTCCCCTGCGATGCTGGGAAAAATCTTTGAACCGTTTCATCAAGTGGACCCGACGCTGAGCCGGTCGCACGGTGGATTGGGGATCGGCTTGTGGCTAGCCAAGCAGATTGTAGAATTGCACGATGGGGCGTTGAGTGCATCCAGCGATGGATTGAATCGCGGAAGCGAGTTTACTGTGACGGTACCACGTCTAATTGAAAATGTGCCCGGTGATGGCGACTCGGCGCCATCGCGGCGGCAATCGTCGACTCGGCGAACAATGACGCAGAGGCGAATACTGGTTGTCGACGATGTGCGAGCGTCGGCAGAAACGTTGGCCATGTTGCTCCGATATCTCCATCAAGACGCAACGGCGTTGTACGACGGCGAATCGGCGATTCAGTGGATTCTTGACCACATTCCAGATGTCGCGTTTATCGACATTGCCATGCCGGGGCTCGATGGCTATGAAGTCGCTCGGCGCTTGCGGAAATGCCCCCAGTTGCAAGACACGTTTCTCGTTGCGTTGACCGGGTACGGCCAAGAAGAAGATCGACACACTGCTCTGAGCGCCGGCTTCGACTACCATTTAACCAAGCCTGCCGGTTTGGATGATTTGGAAGACTTGCTGATCAAATTGACCGCCGGGCGATCGTCCCAGCAATCGGCCGTCGTCTGACGATCCGGTGCATCGATGTGCCACTCAGCAGACCAGCAGGCGCAATTACCCCCGTAATGCGAGTCTTCGTCTTGGGGACTGGCCGGGATCGGCGTTTGGCCGCCCCGCCAATTTTAGCGAATTAGCTTTTGGGAAACGGCCGAAAACTCGCACCTCGACATTTCGAGTATAACGAGCGCCGACGGGGTCCGACGGGGTTTGAGTCGCGGCGGCATGGCGACTAAAAACTGCGGCAATTCTTCGAGTGGGAAATTTCAGAATGGAGATTTGAGTTTTCGGAATTCAGATTCCCAGGCCGTCGTTATATCGCCTTGTAGCCCGCTGGAGAGCGCCGAGCATACAATCCGTGATTTCCCGGCAAAAACCCGACTCCTTACCGAACATAAGAGACATTATCGGACGTTGGAGAAGGTGCTTTTGGACCGATTCTCCCTGGCGGCGAACGATGAGTCGCGTTCCAGCGAATGCGGTAACGCCGCTTAATGTAGAGTGAACGATGGGCCGATTGCGTGTCACTTATCTTTGCATGAACAGGGAGCACAGAAGGCGATCTTTCGGACGGCCAGTTGTTGAGTTCGCGGAGCCTGTTTGGAATCGCACAATTACAAACAAGATCAGTGCGCTGCCGATCGATATGCTGCCCAGAAACGGAAATTTATTGCGCACGTTTTTCTGATGGATTGGCAGGGGAGTTGATCGCCGATGCACGCGATTGCCGGACGCTGTTAGCACGTTTATACCGGCTCTTCCAAGAACATCCCCATCCGGCGGAATTTTTCGTACCGCGATTTGACAAGTTCGGCAGAGGGTTTTCCGACCAGTTCCCGCAGTGCCCGAATCAGATAGACCTTCAATCGCAAGGCAGCTTGACGGTGGTCGCGATGGGCGCCGCCCAAGGGTTCTTCGATAACGTCGTCGATCACGCCGAGACGGCGTAAGTCGCGGGACGTCAATTTTAGCGCCGTTGCGGCTTCTTCCTTATGGGCGGCGCTTTTCCAGAGAATGCCGGCGCACCCTTCGGGGCTAATCACCGAGTAATAAGCGTGCTCCAACACCGCCACTTTGTCGCCGACGCCGATTCCCAGTGCGCCGCCGGACCCCCCTTCGCCAATCACCACGCACACGATGGGCGTGGCCAACTGCGACATCATGAACATGCTCTCGGCAATGACTTGCGACTGGCCGCGTTCTTCCGCTCCGATGCCTGGATAGGCACCCGGAGTGTCGATCAGCGCAATCACCGGCAAGCCATATTTCGCGGCCATTTTCATTTTACTCATCGCCTTGCGATAGCCTTCCGGATGAGCACAGCCGAAATGACAGGCGTTACGTTCCTTAAGCGTCTTGCCTTTTTGATGCCCGACGACCAGAACCTTGTGTTGGTCGAGCTTCGCGAATCCGGTCCGGATGGCCGGATCGTCGCCAAACGACTTATCGCCGTGCAGCTCGACAAATTCGTCGAACACCAGTGCCAAATAATCGGTGGTCATTGGCCGATCGGGATGGCGGGCGACTTCAATCGTTTGCCAGGGCGCCAAGTTGCTGAAAATCTGGCGCGTTAGGTCGCTCGTTTCGCGACGCAGGCGACGAAGCAAATCTTGCCGTTCAGGCGTGCCATTAGGTTCGGCTTCGAGTGCAGCGATTTTGTCTGCCAACTCGTAAATGGGCTTTTCGAACAGCAGACGGTGGAGGGTGGGGGGCATGGAGAAAACGATGAATGCAAATTGCAAAATGAAAATATGACGATGGATATGCAGAAGATCGGCGAGCAAGTCCGTCTGCATTTTTCATTTTGAATCGTGCATTTTAGCGTGCCGAAGGCGGGGCGGGAATGCGGGAAAAGACTTGCAGGCCGCGTAGCGCGCGGTGGACCTCTTCCATGTGCCGCGGCCGCCTGGCTGGATTCTTCGCTAGCATTTGACGCACCAGTTCGGCGAACGCCGTCGTTACGTCGCGCCCCGCGGCTTCCAGCGGCGGCGGCGCCTGTCGCAGGTGCTTGGTGAGTAGATCTTGCGTCGTTTGGCCGGTAAATGGCGGCTTGCCGCTGACTAATTCGTGCAACACGCAGCCAAGGCTGTAAATGTCGGCCCTGTGATCGACCCCCTGTCCGCGGATCTGTTCGGGCGACATATAGCTGCGCGTACCTTGAATTTTCGACCTACCAGGGAGGAGTTTGCCGAGCATTCCTTTGCGGCGCTCGGCCAGGGCGAAGTCGATCAACCGCAGATCCCCCTCTCGAGTGACGAGGAAGTTGTCGGGCTTCACATCGCGGTGGACCCAGCCTTTGGAGTGCAAATATCCGAGCGCCGCAGCCGCTTGCTCGGCGATTGGCTGCACGAGATGCGCGATGCCTTCGACGCCGTCATGGAGCAACATCTGTTTGGCATTCTGCGCCGCGAACAACTCCATCGCTAGATACAGCAAATTGCGATGCGTGTTGATGCCGTCGATGTGAATGATATTGGGATGGTCGAGCCCGCGTCCGACCGAGTATTCGTGCCGCAGTAGCGCAATTTGTTCACGGTTCTTGGCAAAATCGGGAAGCAGAATCTTGAGCGCAACGCGCTTGCGGCGGTCGTCATCGACCCCTTCCCAAACTTCGCAATGTCGCCCGGTGCCCACCAACGACACCAGCCGAAATTCGCCGATTCGATCTTGGACCGACAGTGCCGACAGTGCCACGGTTGCGCTTTCGCCGCGTTGGGAAATGATGCTGGATACTCACTAATAGCGTACTTCAAGCGCCGCGGACGAGCAATTGCGAGTTCATGGCGATGGCAAAATGAATAATGCAAAGTGCAAATATTCGGAGTCGAACCAGTTCCCTCATTGCAATTTGTATTTTTCTCTGGTATCCGCTTCAATAATCCACTTGCACCAAAAACAAACCCTGCGGTGGCGCGGTCTGTCCGGCTTGGCGGCGGTCGCGCGCGGCAAGCACATTGGCAACCCACTCCTCCCCTGCCCTCCCCTGCCCTACTTCGATGAGCGTGCCAACGATATTGCGAACCATGTTGTAAAGAAAGCCATCAGCCTCGACTTCAATCACGACGATATCTGCTAGGTTCGGATATTTTGTTCTTCCCCCCTGCTCTGCTGCGAACTCATTCTCTCGCGAATCACCGCGGCGAACGGTCAGCTCATTAATCGTCCGAACCGTTGTTGTGCGCCGCGAGCCTGCGGATTCGAAGCTGGCAAAATCGTGCATGCCAACAAGAATGGCGGCTGCTTGCTGCATCGCGGCGACGTCGAGGCGTTTGTATAGATGATGGGCATAGCGCAAACGACAAACATCGCGTACGCGGCTGTCTTGTAAAATGTAGCGATACCGCTTTCGCACCGCGTCGCGCCGGGCGTGAAAACCGGGCGGAGCTTCTTCGGCAGCGATCACCACGATGTCGCGCGGCAGGTGAGCGTTGAGCGCGCGCTGGAAGGTCTCGACGGACAGATCCGAATCAGTTTCGAAGCTGACAACTTGACCGAGCGCGTGAACGCCGGCGTCGGTGCGACCGCTGGCGGCGACATGCGTCCGTTGGCCGACAATTTGTTGTAGCGTTTTCTGAAACTCGGCCTGCAAACTCGGTTGGCCCGCCTGCACTTGCCAACCGGCATAGTCGGTGCCGTCGTAGGCGATCGTGAGCTTGAGGGTACGTGTCGCCATCAAGATCGCGTAGTGAGTAATGACGAATGACTAATGTCGAATTTCTAAAGAATGACTAAGCCCGAATAACGAGTGCTCGGCAACGCCTGACGGCTTGTTGTGGAATTTAGGCATTCGTCATGGAATCGACCTTCGCCATTCGACCTTCGTTATTCTCGTTTTTTGGCCCAATGAAATTCACTCGCGCATTTTGTAACACGTTACTCCGTACGAGCAACTCCGCAATCTGCACCGCGTTCGTTGCCGCTCCTTTGCGGAGATTGTCGCTGACGCACCAGAACGCCAGCCCATTGGGCGTCGAAATGTCCTCGCGGATACGGCCGATGAAGACATCGTCGCTGCCGTCGCAGTCCTTGGGCATCGGATAGAGCTTTTTGTCGAGGTCGTCGACGACCGTAATGCCGGAGAATGCGGCGAACAACTCGCGGGCTTCTTCAACCGACACTTTGCGTTCAGTTTCGACTACAATGCTTTCACTATGGCAGTTGCTGACCGGCACGCGAACACACGTCGGGCAGACCTGGATCGATTCATCTCCGATGATTTTTCGCGTTTCGTACACCATCTTCATCTCTTCTGAGGTGTAGCCCTTGTGCTTCGAGCCGCCGATTTGCGGAATGAGATTGAACGCGATATCGTAGGCAAACGTCTCATTGGCGTGTTTTCCGCCGTCGAGCTTGGCCTTCGTGCCGTTTTCGAGGTCGCGGCAACCGGCCAGCCCCGCGCCGCTGGTGGCTTGGTACGTGCTGACGACAACTCGTTTGACCCGAGCCGCATCGTGCAGCGGCTTGAGGGCAACGACGAGCTGCGTCGTCGAGCAATTCGGGCTGGCGATGATGCCCTTGTGGCTGAGCACGGCGTCCGGGTTCACTTCAGGAATCACCAGCGGCACCTCCGGGTTCATCCTCCAGTAGCCGCTTTCGTCGACCACCGTGCAACCGCGCTCGACTGCCCACGGAACGAATTCCTTGGCAACTTCGTCGGGCGTGCTGCCGATCGCGATTTCAATGTCGTTGAATGCCTCCGGCTCGAGCAATTCGATCCGATGCTGCCTGCCGCGAAAGGTGACCGTCTTGCCGGCCGATCGACCGGAGGCTAGAAACTTGAACTGCTCGGCGGGAAAATTCCGCTCGGCAAGCAAGTCCAAAATAATGCGTCCCACAGCGCCAGTTGCGCCAACGACCGCTAACGACTCAAGCACGAAATTGACCTCCCCCTGTAAGTCGGGTCTTCTGCCCCGACAAGAACTGCGACGAATAATGCAGTGGAAACCGTTTCCCAGTGCTGTCAGACTGGAAAGCCTAGTTTACCTCCCCTGCCCTGCCCCGAAAACGGATAGACCAATAAGTATAGACCGCGGTTCGCGCGGTAGGCAATTGGTGCGGTTTCTCGGTTCCTCTCAATTTGCACGAATAATATCGGGCGAAAATGATATTGTCAGGCGGAATTGACACAGTCGTCCAAGGCAAAGTCGTTCGCAAATTCGGCTGGGATGATATTCTAAGTCGCGTTCGCGAAAGACCATTTCGGCCGTTTCACCTCATCGCAAGTAAGGCTTGCGGTTCGACATTGATCATCCCGATTTCGTGTTGGTTATCCATCGCGACTTGAGCATTGACCATTCCGGTCTTAAGAATCCGGCGGTTTATGATTGCGTCACTCGTGTCGCGCTGCTGCATGTGGTAGCGCTGGAAGACTTGCCAACGGGCGCACCGAATTCGAATGGCTCGACTGGAACTGAGCAGCGATTCTCTGAATGTAGGTTCGTACTCAAGCGGCATCGGTATTGGCATCGGTCGGCGGCTGGCATCATGCTTTGGCCAAAACTCCTCGGTGGTCATCCCAATATCGCGTCCTTGGTGGAACGGCACCGTCGTTCCCCGGCCGTCCGCATGGCGGAATTGTTTGTGCGAACCACGTTGACACTCTTCAACGAAACACAAGCCGTGCAACCGCGCGACTACCTGGGCTTGCTTGAAATTGTCGTCAAACCGGCGACGATGCACGGTCACTTCTTGCTTCGATTCGATCATCTTTCGGACCTACATCAGGGACCATTATCCGGCCCCCGCCGCTATCCGAAAGTCCTGAGCTATCGCAGGCGAGCCGATTTTCCGACATCGCATCGAGATCGCTACGATTGGTTAAAGAAAATCGTCAATAATAGGGACGAGTTTTCGAGTACTTCGAGTGAATGAGATTCGTTGCCATTGAGGTAAAGGAAGTCTCCAGCCACCAGTTCCTGCGGCCGATTGCCGACCGAAAACATCACCCGCCCTTCGAGACATTGCACGGTGATCGGCCCGGAAACCTGATGAGCAGAAATCTGTTTGCCGGCTGGTTCTACCAATCGAATGACTTCCAGGCGATCGGTCTTGACCAGCGTAGTCGTTCTTTCGTGGACCAGCTTCTCGCCAAGCGGCAAATGAATCCGCTCGCCGGCATGGGCATGAGGAATGGCCATGAATTACCCCCGTTCGTTTGGATTGTCTGGATTCAATCGGACTGTTTCTTCGAGAACGAATGCCCCGTTTTTAGGCCCACAATAAATAGAGCTAAGGCCAATGCGCCGAGAAAGAAAATGGTGTCGCCGGGTACTCGCATCCACCGCAGCGTTTGCATCAGCGAGGTTTGCATGAATTCGCTGCTGCGAGCATACCAGTAGCCGTTTTCGACCGAAGCCTTGGTTTGCATCAAGCCGACTGGCAACAGGCTTAGCACGCACATAGTCAATAGCCCAATGTTAAGCGCCCAGAACGAAAACTTCAATAAGCCGTCCCTCCACTCCCGACCCGGAATCAGTGCGCGCAAACACACCAGCATCAAACCGATGCCGAGCATGCCGTACACGCCGAAGAGCGCAGAATGGCCGTGCAACGGCGTGGTATTGAGGCCTTGCATGTAGTAGAGCGCGATCGGCGGATTGATCATAAAACCGAATAGCCCTGCGCCCACCATGTTCCAAAACGCCACGGCCACGAAGAAGTAGATCGGCCACTTATATTTTCGCACCCAGGGCGTGACTCTCGACCGACGGAAGTCTTCCGTCGCTTCAAAGCCAACCAATACCAAGGGGACGACCTCCAACGCGCTAAAGACCGAACCCCACGCCAAGGCAGCCGTCGGCGTTCCTGAAAAATACAAATGATGGCAGGTTCCGATAATGCCCCCGGAAAGAAAAATCGTGGCCGACATCAAGGCCGCGGCGGCAGCCACGCCCGGCCGAATCAACCCCAGCCGCATGAAGAAGAACGCGATCACCGTAGTGGCAAACACTTCGAAGAAACCTTCCACCCACAAATGGACCACCCACCATCGCCAATACTCAACAATCGTCAGATTCGTATGGCGTCCCCAGCCAAGTCCTGCGGCATAGAACAGCGCAATGGCCGTGGTAGACACCAGCAGCAGCGCCACGAGTTGTTTTGATTCCCCCCCTTTTCGTAGCGCCGGGCGCAGCACGCGAACGACGAGGAACAGCCACAGCAGCAATCCGGCCAGCAAGGCAATCTGCCAGATTCGGCCGAGATCGACATATTCGTAACCCTGATGACCAAAGTAGAACGACATAGCATCGGACGGAAGCTTGTTTTGAATGCTCAACCATTGCCCCGTCAGCGAGCCAACCACCACGACCACCAGCGCAACGAACAGCACATTGACTCCCAATCGCTGACCCTTGGGTTCGACTTCGCTAACCAAAGGCCCAATGAAAAGTCCCGCTCCCAGCCATGCAGTGGCAATCCAGAGAATCCCTAATTGCAAGTGCCAAGTGCGAGATACGGCATACGGGATCCACTTGGACACAGGAATCCCGTAGAACCCGTCTCCCTCAACTCCGTAGTGCGCCGTAACCACGCCGAGCGTCATCTGCAGCAACATCATGGCGGTAACGACCCAGAAATACTTGATCGTTGCCTTCTGCGAGGGAGTTGCGGTCCAAGCCCCTAGCGGGTCGGTTTGCGGCAGGGGAGCCTTTTCCTCTTTGCCGTTCTTGGAGGCATGCCACCAGGCCATGGCGGAGATTCCGGCCAGTAACATGATGATGCTCACGCCCGTCCAAACGACAGCCTCACCCGACGGCACGTTGCCGACCAACTGCTCGTGCGGCCAGTTCTGCGTATACGACACCGTATCGTCCGGACGATTCGTGGTTGCCGCCCACGCGGTCCAGAAGACGAACGCGCTCAGCGCGCGCAAGCGGCCGCTTTCGGTGACGGCGCCTTGAGGAATCGCATAGGCCGCACGACCGTTGGAAAATACATCCGTGTAATGCTGCCAGTTCGCTTCAAAGGCTTCGGCGCGAAGCGGATCGATGGTGATGGTGCGCGTCGCTGGGTCGTAGGTGTTCTTACGGATGTGTTCGGTTAGTCGGCCCGTCAATTGCGCCTGCTGCTCGGCGTCGAGTTCGGCGAACTTCTTGCCGAACTGTGCGCTACCCCAGCGATCGAGAACGAAGACGGCTTCGCGATGCAGCCAGTCGGCAGTCCAATCGGGTGCCACGTAGCTGCCGTGTCCCCAGATAGAACCAACCTCCATGCCGCCGAGAGATTGCCAAACATGTTGCCCCTGGTTGATCTGGCCCGAGTCGATCACCACCTTGCCATCCGTGGTCACCACGCGATCAGCCATCGGTGGGGCGACTTGATAGATTCGAGCACCAATCCACCCCAGCACCAGAAACGACAAGACCAATACAACTGCAAACAATACCCAAAGCCGTCGCATATCGCCTCTCTTACTTCCGTAATCCGATTCAAAACGCCCGCATTCTCATTCGTCTGGCAGTCGGAGTCAAGCGGCGGCTATTTCAACGCACGGCTGCCTGCGATCTTCCCTGCGTCTACCTTCCAATACTCGGGAAGATTTGGTTTTGTCTCGCTGACGATCTCCAGAATCGCTTGTCGGTCGTCACTGGATAGATGGGCGAACTTTTTTGATTCGTCTTTGTCCGTGAGAACTTCCCAGAGGCGTTTCCAAACGTAGTCGCGCGCTTCGGCAGGCAGACCGTCGAACGATTTCGAGTAGATGAGGTAGCTGCACGGATATTTGAAGAGCCGGTGCTCAAGATCGAAATCGCGTAGCGACCGCCCCTTTGAATCTCGCGGTCCAGCAAGCGGAAATTTCTCGGCAAACCCAGACGTTCCACGGATTCTTTCGGTCAGTGGAGCTTCGTCGACAAACAGCAGTGCTTCGACCAGTTTTTCGCTCGCGCTGGCGATTCGCCGGGTCGTGCTCTCGTAACGCGTGGTCGGCGGCTCTTTGAAAATGCGGACCATATCGTCCTGATATTGCAGCGCTTGCTGGGTTTCAAAATTAGCCCGCGTCACACGATTGTGAGTCAACGTTTGGTGTTCCAGCACCATCAGGCTCACGATGTCACTGTGCGGGGCAAGATAGTATTCGGAAGGCACGCGGTCCGGAAGGTGCGTGAGGTTGTGGCCGTCGGAATCGCAGCCTGGCCGCAAGTTGTCTTGCTCGCGATAAATACGGTTGCCTAAATGTTTCTGCTTGCCGTGAGTTCCCGTGACGTACCAACCGCCCCACCGCTGCTCGAGCGGCGTCGTGTAATCAACGGTATAGCTGCCGGCCGAAAGAATCGGCTGGCCCTGCGCATCGGCAAACAGCGACCGCACGAGATGACCCGGCACGCTTTCGGTGCGCGACGAACTGTGACAGGTCAGGCAATTCTCAGTCTGACGAATCAAGTTCGGCTCCTTTTTCGTTGGCCGCTGATCGAGGGTGTAGAATACGGCTCCTAATTTCGGGTCGGCCACGGAAACCTCGATCACGCTGCCGTTGTGACAAAAGCCGACATAAACATCGTCGTTATAGTAAATCGCCCGCGGCGCGTCGGGTTCGATGCATTGCCGCTGCAAGCTGGTTTTCGAAAACACTAGCATTTGCGATTCGATCGGCACGTTCAGAGCAGCGAGCAGGGAATGCAGGAAACCTTGTTCGTTGTCACGCTCGAGCGTCGTTGCGCCGCTCTTGAGTTGCTCTTGCAATTTCGAAACGGCGTTGTCGGGATCACTCTTGCTATACTCAATCGGCTTCTTTTCGAATTCATCCTCCGCGACGGCAGGAAAAACCGTCCACGCGATCAGCATAACCAAGCAGGCAATGGCAGGATTCAGTCGCATGAAACACCTCAATTTTCCGAAAGGCAGGGATGGCGTGCGGGCCATGTCTTCAGAATACGCCTCTTGAATAGTACATGTCAAGGTGTAGAATTGAATAATTCGATCCTTGACTTGCCGCTGCGCGGAACGAGAATCAGCCTCTCGAAATCAGCACGGTGTGCAAATTCGCTTCCAGCCCATGCTTTCTAAAACTGCCGAATACGCGTTGCGTGCTGCAGTGTGGTTGGCCAATGCGCCTGATGATGCGAGTTCAGCCGATGTGCTTGCTAGGGTAACACAGGTTCCGCGGCGCTATTTGCACAAAGTATTGCAAGATTTGGCGCGGGCCGGCTTGGTGCGCTCTCAATCTGGTCCTGGCGGTGGATATTCACTGGCATTGTCGGTAGACAAGATCACGATTCTCGACGTGGTGAACGCCGTCTCGCCACTGGAACGAATTCGGCATTGTCCGCTTGGACTGCCATCGCACACGCAACTCTGCCCACTGCACAAGGAACTCGACGAGATGTATGCCTCAGCGGAAGAATCCTTGCGCCAAGTGACGTTAGGACAGTTGGTGCGATCATCGAGCGCGATCATCCCACTATGTGATGTTGCGAGGTGAATGCGAGCAGATGGTGCGGAATCTTCCGACGATGTTACCGTGGTATTGCCAGAATCTTGACGTTGTCGATCGCAAATTCTCCGGTCGCCCCCAGTAGGCCGACGTGCATAATGCATTTGGTCGCTCCCCGTGGCACCTTGAGCTTTTCCGTCGCCAATTGCCACGCAAACGTGCCTTGGTAGGGCCCGGTCCAGGTGCGGCCGATGATCGCCCAGTTGGCGTCGTAAAAGGTAAGCGAGATTTGCGGGGCCTGTTCGGCATTGGGACCGTGAACGATGTTTTTGCCGCGAATTGAGGCGCTGACTTCGACTTCGCCAATTTGCTTGCCATCAATCGCAAAACCTTGCAATGCGCGGCTCATGCGACCTGGCACATCGTTGGTGAATAACAGCACGCGATGGCCATCGGGCGCATCAAGCACGTCTTTCACTTCCTGCAAACGGCAGTAATACCACGCCGTTGGCTCTCCTTCGGTGCCGATCTTCTCTTCAAAACTGCCATTGACCAATTGCGGATGAATTGGATCGGGTTGCACTTCGCGACCGTCTTCGGCTGTGCCAGTCATGGGTACGAACAGCGTCGGTCGCAACGGCTCTTTTTCCAGCTTTCCGCTCCGCTTGGTGAAGCGGTACAGCATTTGGTTGAACCGTTCGCCAACGGGGATGATCATGTTTCCCCCTTCTCGCAATTGATCGACGAGCGGCTGAGGTACCTTCTCCGGCGAGCAAGTGACGATGATCTTGTCGAAGGGAGCGTGCTCCGGCCAGCCCTGAAAACCGTCGCCAATCTTCAGGTGGATATTCCGATATTTGAGGCGGTCAAGCGTCCGCGTTGCACGTTTATTGAGCTGTTCGATAATTTCGATCGAGTAAACGTCTTGGACCAGCGGGCTGAGTACGGCTGCTTGATAGCCGCTGCCGGTGCCGATCTCCAGCACTTTGTCGGTCGGCTGCGGATCGAGCTGCTCGGTCATATAGGCCACGACAAACGGGCCGCTGATCGTCTGATGGGCGCCGATTGGCAGCGACATGTCGTAATAGGCGTTCTTACGGTGCGCAGCATCGACAAACTCGTGCCGCTGCGTGGCGCGCATCGATTGAATCACTCGCTCATTCTTGATGCCGCCGCCAATGATCTCCTTTTCGATCATCCGCTTGTGAAGCGCATCGAGATATAGCTTCGACTGGGCGCGAGCGGCGACAGGCGAAAGGCTGCAGGCCGACAACAGTAGTCCAAAGATCGTTCGCGCGCGATAGGCGAACGGCAGTTGGCGAAAGGGCGCACTATGAGCTTCAATGTTCATATCGCTAACCAACAAACCCGTCTCGCCGCAAACGATCGTTTCTGGGTGCGAATCGGCAAGGCAATTTTCTCAACCGTTCAGCGAGAACTCGCGTCGATTCGCGCTGAAACTTTTTTCGCGACTACTTTGCGGTAGGCTCTTTCTTAACGTCTTTCAATTCAACTTCGAAGATCAGCACCGAGTTGGGGCCGATCTTGTCCGACGGGCTGCGCTCGCCATAAGCCAAGTCCGAGGGCACGAACAGTTGCCATTTGTCGCCGACTTTCATCAGCTGCAATGCTTCGGTCCAACCTTTGATCACTCCGTTCACTGGAAACTCGATCGGCTCGCCGCGCTGCACCGAGCTATCGAAAACCGTGCCGTCGATGAGCGTGCCGTGATAGTGCGCGAGTACGGTATCGGCTGGTCCAGGCGTGGCGCCGCTGCCCGACTTCAGGACTTTGTATTGCAGTCCACTGGGCAAAGTCTTGACTCCTTCTTTGGCTTTATTCTCCGCGAGGAACCTATCTCCTTCTTGTTTGTTCTTGGCGGCGGCGACTTTCGATTTGTCGCGCAGACGCTGTTCAATTTCTTTTCCATAGCGTTCCATGACCGGCCTGAGTTCCAGTTGGCTCAAGGCCAGTTTATTTCCGCTCATGCCGTCGGTAACGCCGCGCAGGAACGCGGCAATTTCCAAATCATCGGCAATGCCTTGCTGACGGACGCTTGAGCCCATTTGGAAACCGATTCCATAACTAAACTTTTGTTTGTCGGACTTCAACTCGACGGCAGCGCCCGCTGCCACCCCTTCCGGTTGTTTGCCTGTCGGCGATTGAGCCAATGCCCAACCAGAAACGAGCAAGACAGCAATCAAGCAGGCCAAGACAGGCCGCGACGATTTTTTGCGATCCACCATGATTCAATAATTCCCTTGAATAAGTTAAAAAAATTCCCCGCCGACCGAGAACGTGCTACTCACGGTTCGCTGCCAAGAACGAAACACGTCAGTGTTTTCGCTCTCCACGGCCGAGCGTGGTAGGTCAATTGCCGCCCGGCTCGACTATTCTACGGCATAACCAGGCCAAAGGTGCAGCGGGTTTTCGGCCGCAGAATTGGAAAAATTGGCAAGCATGGTTAAGACAGGGTGACTCGTGGCTGGTCGTCTGGTAGTCTGGTTGCCTATTGGTCAATGGTCAGTTGGTCGTTGTTTGTGCAACAGTCTACCACCTACGGCCCCCCTGCCCTGCCCTAATGAAATCGAATCCCGTCAAAAAAAAGCTCCGTGAAGGCAAGACTTCGTTTGGAACCTGGCTGTCGCTGGGCGACTTGCTGGCCAGCCGTGTGCTCGCTCGATTGGGTTTCGATTGGCTGACGCTCGATATGGAGCACCAGCCGCTCGATTGGCGCGAGGCAGCCACCGTCTTCGGCGCAATTGCTGATGCCGGCGGCGTGCCGCTGGCACGTGTGCCGGAAGGAAATCATTTTCTCATCAAACGAGCGCTCGATGCCGGAGCGTGGGGAATCGTTGCCCCGATGGTCAATACGGTCGAACAAGCGAATCAGATTATCGCCGCGGCAAAGTATCCGCCGCTGGGCAACCGCAGTTTAGGTGGTAGCCTGCATGGGCTGAACTTCGACGCCTCTCCGATCGACTACTTTACGCGCGCCAACGACGAGATTCTGGTCGTATTGCAAACCGAAAGCCCGCAAGGCATCGAGAACGCCGAAGCGATCTATAGCCTGCCGGGGGTTGACGCGATCTTCGTCGGCCCGGTCGATCTGCGCGCCAACATGCGAAAACCTGATGGCGTGGAAGCGACCGATTCCGAGTTTGAAGCGGCGATCCAACGCATCGTCGACATTGGCAAGAAAACCGGCACGCCGACCGGGATGCACGTCATGTCGCCAGACGCGGCGCGACATAGGGCGGCGCAAGGCATGCAATTTCTGGCCGTCGCCAGCGATATCCGCATGATGACGACTAAAGCGCAAGAGTTTGTGAAGTCGTTGATTCCCGAGGCGGCAATCAAAGACATCACGAGGTATTGATCTAGGATGGCTATTCTAGTTTTCGCCACACTCGATACAAAAGGCCTGGAGGCCGCGCTGGTATGTGACGAACTGCGCCGACTAGGCTGCAACGCGACGCTCGTCGACGCCGGTTGCATCGGCGAGCCATCGGTCGCTGCCGACGTGCGGCGCGAAGAATTATTTCAAGCAGCAGGATTGTCGCTCACGGAATTGCAATCGCGCCACGATCGTGGAACGGCGGTAAAAGCGGCGGCCCAGTCCGCGACGACGATGGCGAGAAAGTGGCTTGATGCGGGCAAGCTCGATGGCGTCATCAGTATCGGCGGGTCGGCCGGAACGACGATCGGCACTTCCGCGATGCGAGCGTTGCCGCTGGGCGTGCCGAAAGTCATGGTCAGCACGCTCGCTTCCGGCCAAGTGCGACAGTATGTCGGCGACAAAGACATTTTCATGCTCAACTCGATCGTCGATATTGCAGGCATCAACCGCATCAGCCGTTTAGTCCTCTCGAATGCTGCGGCGGCGATGGCCGGAATGGTGCAGGCTCGTCAGTCGGGTGGAGATCAATTGTCGAAGTCATCGGACAAGCCGCTCGTGGCCGCGACCATGTTCGGCGTTACTACGCCCTGCGTGAATCGAAGTCGCGAAGTGCTGGAGCAGGCCGGCTACGAAGTACTCGTCTTCCATGCCACCGGGAGCGGCGGGCAAGCAATGGAATCGCTGATCGCGGATGGTTTGATCGCCGGCGTACTCGATATTACCACGACCGAACTGGCCGATGAACTCGTCGGCGGCGTGCTCACGGCCGGCCCGAATCGGTTGACGGTGGCTGCCAAGCACGGTGTGCCGCAACTGGTCTCGGTGGGTGCCCTGGATATGGTCAATTTCAGCGAGCCGGAAACGGTGCCGGCGAAATTTGCGGATCGAAAATTTTATCAGCATAACCCGACGATTACGCTGATGCGCACGACCGTCGATGAAAACCGGCAGCTTGGCGAAGAAATCGGTCGAAAGGTTTCCGTTTCGAATGGGCCAGCTTGCGTAATGTTGCCTCTGTGCGGTGTTTCCGCC
Organism: Pirellulales bacterium; assembly: GCA_020851115.1. Lineage (GTDB taxonomy): Bacteria > Planctomycetota > Planctomycetia > Pirellulales > JADZDJ01 > JADZDJ01. Next base: position 23,425 of record JADZDJ010000034.1, on the reverse strand, counting down.
CTTGATCGAGCGGGACAACCGTTCGACGATCCTGTTGCACGGCAGACTTTGTTCGATGGCATCCGCGACACATTGAAAACTTCACCTCAGGTGGAGCTAATGGAGCTCGATCGGCACATTAACGACCCGGCCTTTGCCGAAGCGGCGGCCACCAAATTGCTCTCCCTGATTCATTCCCGCAAAGCTTGCTAAAATGCCTCCCGCAAAGGCTCGAAGGCGCAAATTAGTACTTTCGAGTCAAGCGGTTTGTTTCAGGCACTGTTCCACTTCATATCTCTGCGTGTTTGCGCGATCATTTTTTTTGAGTTGAAACTCCACGATGGCTCTCTTTTCTCGCGACGAAATTCTTTCTCGGCTCCGCGCAAAAGTTGCTGCTGGTAAGCCAATCATCGGCGGCGGCGCAGGCGTGGGCATCAGCGCCAAGTTCTCCGAAGGCGGCGGCATCGATTTGCTGGTGATCTACAATTCAGGTCGCTTCCGAATGGGCGGCCGTGGCTCGCTCGCCGGATTGATGCCTTATGGCGATGCCAATGCGATTGTGCTCGACATGGCTCACGAAGTAATTCCTGTCGTCAAGCATACTCCTGTACTGGCCGGTGTTTGCGGTACCGACCCATTTCGCGTGATGAAGCTGCTGCTGCGCGACCTTGACGCAGCCGGCTTTTCCGGCGTGCAAAATTTCCCCACCGTCGGACTGATCGACGGCGTATTCCGCACCAACCTCGAAGAAACCGGCATGGGCTTCGGGCTGGAAGTGGATATGATTCGCACCGCCCACGAAATGGGCATGTTGACGACGCCCTACGCATTCAACCCCGACGACGCGGCCGCGCTTGCCAAAGCCGGGGCCGATCTTCTCATTCCGCACGTCGGATTGACAACCAATGGCAGCATTGGCGCGACCACTGCTCTGACGCTCGACCGCGCCGTGCAAAGCGTGCAAGCGATGTGCGATGCGGCAATGCGAATTAACAGAAACATTCTCGTGCTCTGTCACGGAGGGCCAATCGCCGAACCGGCGGACGCCCAATATGTCCTCAACCACACCCAGGGCGTGGTTGGCTTTTACGGCGCCAGTAGCATGGAACGGCTGCCGGTCGAGCCGGCGATTGCGAATCGGGTGAAGGAGTTTGTGGAACTCAAGCTTCAGAGAGGATGATTGAGTGGGGTGATCGAGATCGCCAAACGGCCCAGGCCAAGGCCGATTGTTGCTCTGATACCTTTTCGACAGAGGCAACCAGCAACAAATTCGAGAGTGCGCCCAGCCTTCTGTTTCTTGATGCGTTGTGCTCTTCTTCGGCAGATGGAACCTTGATCGTTTGGATATTTCTAGATCCCTGGCACCATCAATATGGTGATTGCTTTGCCGTCGGGATCGCACCTTTCCAATGATTGGCAACCAGAGCGAAGTTTCTTCGCAGCTACAGCATCAACCGTAATGCTCGTCAGATCTCACTTCCCTTGGGGTAATACTTTGTCGCTCCGCAGTGATCATGCTGTAATCCCCTTCGTCAGCGCCATAAAGGCGCCTTCCAAATCGAGTTCATCCTCTTTGAACAGCGTCAGTCGGTGGCCGCCAGCGACCAGCATCGTCGCCAAGTCGGCATAATCTCGGATGCCTTCTTTCAGCGTCACGACCAGTTCTATCGCCGAGGGTTCGACCCGCTCGACAATGTCGTGCTGCTCGATCAGTCTTGCTGCTTCTTCTTGCGATCCTACGACCGAAATCCGCAGGACAACGTTTGGCCGAACTTCGTCAATCAGTTGGTGAACGTCCTTGTTCGCGACCATTACGCCACGCTCGATGATGCCGACTTTGTTGCACATGTCGGCCAACTCAGGAAGAATATGGCTGGAAACCATGACCGTTTTCCCCATTTCGCCAAGTTGGCGAATCACGCGGCGGATTTCGATGCGCACGCGGGGATCAAGGCCGCTGGCCGGTTCATCCAGCAGCAGCACTTGTGGATCGTGCAACAGCACTCGAGCCAAGCCCAGACGCTGATTCATGCCGCGCGAAAGACTTGTGGCGAGCGCATCGCGCTTGTAGCCAAGGCCAACCAAGTCTAGCACTTCCTCGCATACTTTGCGGCGTTTTTCCCCTTTGATCCGGTAGGCGGCTGCGAAGAATTCGAGGTATTCGATCACCTTCATATCGTCATAAACTCCGAAGAAATCCGGCATGAACCCGATCAGCCGACGGATTTCCTTCGGTTTGGTGTAAATCGAATAGCCACAAACGTAGGCTTCGCCCCAGGTTGGGTTAAGCAACGTTGCCAGCATCCGCATCGTCGTCGTCTTGCCGGCGCCGTTGGGACCGATGAAGCCGAACACGTCTCCCGTTTCGAGCTTCACCGTTAGCGATTTAACGGCGAACAGTTCGTTGTATTTCTTGGTCAGGTCGCAGGTTTCAATCATGACCGACGGAGGGGATTTAGTGGTCTGGTTCGTAGTGAGTTGTGTCCGTGATCAGTGGCCAGTAGTCAGAAGTATCATGCAAAGGACAACTGACCACTGACGATGATTCGAATCGTTGCACGATTGAAACAATCGCATGAGCCGAATCCATTCCAGGATGCGACGGTTCGCCGTCGGCGCAAACGGGTATGCTCCAGCCATGATTGGATTCAAGGGGCCCGCGAACAATGGATTACCGCGCCTTCACTGGCATCACGTATCGCCGCACCGTATAGTGCAAGTTCATCTCTTCCGCGGCAACGTCCTCGCCGTTGATAGCCACGGCCGCGCCAGTTGTTACGCGGCCGATCAGGATCGCTCTGCCAAATTCTAATTGATTGCTCAAATCGACGTACCGCTGCTGACGGTGGAGCAGGCCGGAGTAGTTTGTTCCACCGGCTGCTTCGTGGAGCATCATAATCTCCAAGATTCTCGCCACATCGAAGCTGCTTCGGTCATAGGGGGGCGTGTGCGAGCTTGTCGAGTATAATTCTCGTTGGGTGAGATAGCTATCGACCTGTTGCGCCGACTGCGGATCGAGGCGGTCAAGGTTTCTCGTCTCACCCGCTTCAATCTTGCCGATGGACCAGACCGAGTTGCCGAACATGAGTACGCATTCGGTCAGCGACGTGTTCGAGTGATTTGCAATAGAACCGTGCAGCCCTCCGCCAGCGGCCTGCGACAGATCGGCCTCAAGGCTGGTGAAAACGTCCTGCCAGCGTGCGACAAATGCTTTGCTGGTCCAAATTCCGATCGGCGCCCCCACGACCCTCCCCTGCCCTGCCTGGATCTCGTAAGGAGCATCAAACAGCGGCGCGCCTCCAGCCTTCGAGTTCATCCCACCTACTCCAGCGCCGGTTAGACCGAGCCAACTGATGAGAGAAGTGCTTGAATCCCTGGTGGCCTGGAAGTCTGGCGTCTGGTTGCCGAGTGGTTTGGCAAATTCTAAATTTCGACTTCCGGCTTCCGCTCTCCGCCTTCGGTTCTCCCCTGCCCCGTCCTCCGCCTCCTTCGCTCCATCCACTCGGACTTGAAGATCGAACTTGGCGTTGCGCGGACTAAACACGTTGAACCAGGTCGTGCCGCGCGCCGTGCCTTCCGCCGAGTCGATATCGACCAAATCAATTTGATTTATCCACAGCCGCTCTCCTTTCGAAGCATTGGCGACTCCATACGCACTCGCCGAAAACGCTGCGGCCACCAGTAGAAAAACCAGCCACGCGACCTGCGGCCGCTTGAGCCAACGCGTAGCTAGCCAATAATTGAGAGGAAATAGGATCGCAATATAAACCAAGGCGAGCGTGGCGACCACCCAAAACGGAATCAGCCCGACGGCACCGAATTGATCAAGCGCCCCTCGAAGCTGCCCGCTTAGGTCGACGTAACCCAATTGCATGCCGCGACTGAAATCGAATCTTTCGGTTGAGGCGCTGCGCTGCGATCGGCTGCCGAGCAATCGCTGCATAAATTGTCCTCGACTGGGCCACTCGCTGAATATCGGACCGTGCAGATCGAGGCCGACAAACACGACTTCGCCAAAACCGAGCGGACTGAGAATCACCAGCGGAACATCGGCGGCAGTGCTTCCGGTCCGCAATTTGACCCGGCCGTCGATGTGGTTCCAAATCGGCACGTGCAGCGTGGTCGCGTTGAGCCGCTCAACTTTGCCTTCCGTGCCGGCAAAGGTCTCAATCGTGCCGAACTTCGACGACGAGATCGACCCCATGCCGCCAAACTCACCGGGCGCAAAACGCGACAGCGGCCTGTCGCGACTGAACAACAATTCGGTTTCCTCGCCACAAGCGATCAACAGCGTACCGCCGAGCCGCACCCAGTGTTCGAGGGCATCGATCGATGCTGGATCGGCAAAGAATTCTTGAACGCCGGGTGTGCCTGCGATTGCCACGACATCGATTCCTTCGTAGCCGTACCATTGGTCGGGTAGCCATTGCGATCGATCGAGCTCAATGGCCTCCAGGTGGGCGGGGTCGTCATTGTCGTGCCTTGCTCGTGCGGCAAGCTCAACGAAGCCGATGGTGGCACCCAGTTCGACAATCCATTCGTTGGTGGCCGGCAATGCGCGCGGCAATTCGTCTGACGCAAGCGTCCGCAGGGTTTGGGCCTCGCAGGGATTGCCCGCACGGTCGGCCTGCCGCAGCAGCACGTCGATCGGACGATCTCCGCGACCGATATTGGCGTATGCGAAAACGCGGCTGCCGACGGTGGATGATTCCGAAAATCTCACCGGAATCGAATCGCCATCCGCAGCTTGAATTTCCACCCCCCTGCCCTGCCCTGGCGATTCGCTGAGTGAAATCTCCACGGGCGTCCAACAACCGAGCTTATAAGTGTTGCCGAATCCGACGCGAACAGATTTAACCGTCGGTGGTTGCTTCAATTCACCCGCGTGCGTCGGACTGACAAAAACGACCGACAGAATTGCTAGGGCGCCGAGTAAACGCACAGACGCGAAGAAGGTAATATTGATCGCTCGTAAAGTCACCATGCCGCCAAGAACCGAAACGAATGGCAAGCCGATTCCATTAACTATTGAATCCTCAACGTCGTTTCGCACCTTTGCATGAGGCATTTGCTACAACGTCCTTTCTGCGTCACCGCGCCTCGACGGTTCTTGGCGCTGCTCACGTTGCCATTTCCAGAACCCTAGCGGTTTTGATTGTCACGGGCTGTTGCGGTCGGTCTTGTGCGCCTGTCGGCACATTGCCGATTTTCTTCACCACTTCAAGGCTTGTCGCATCGGCGGTCTTGCCGAAGGCGGTGTATTGGCCGTCGAGGAAGGTCGCATCGCCATGACAAATAAAGAACTGTGAGCCAGCGGAGTTCGGATCGGCGGTACGAGCCATCGAAAGCACACCCGGCAGATGCTTGGTCTGATTGAACTCGGCATTGATCGTGTAACCTGGTCCGCCAGTACCGGTGCCTTCTGGACAGCCACTTTGAATCATGAAGCCCTTGATGATGCGATGGAACTTCAGGCCGTCGTAATAGCCGATCTTGGCCAAGGCCAAGATGTTTGCCACGTGACCTGGAGCGATTTCCGGTAGCATATCAAGCGTGATCTTGCCCATCGAGGTATCGAGTTCCAATTGATATTTATTGCTCTTCAGGTCGAGCGTCTTTTGAGCCGCGTCGACTTCGGCTTTGCGATTTTTTGGCATGACAGCTACTTTCTCAATTTAGACAAATGTACGATTTAGAAATAATCACTTGGCGACACCATTTATACACCGCTGGCCGTTTCGGCGACACCCGAGGCCGGCCGAATTCAAGGGTTCAACTCCATAGGCAAAACTTGCTGACCGATGCCGAGGCGGTATAACCAATCTGGGCAAAGCTCGTCCAATCGCGGTCTTTAATTCGCCGACGATCGCCGCGAACTATTCCCATTCAATAGTGGCCGGCGGCTTGCTGCTGATGTCGTAGACGACGCGGTTAACGCCCTTGACCTCGTTGATAATCCGCGTGGAGATGGTTGCCAGCAAGTCATACGGGAGTCGGCTCCAGTCGGCGGTCATGAAATCTGCGGTATCGACCGCACGTACGGCCAGCACGTTGTCGTACGTGCGAGCGTCTCCCATCACACCGACGCTTTGCACCGGGAGCAATACCGCGAAAACTTGGGCGGTTTGGCGATACAATCCGGCTGCTTTGATTTCGTGCACCACAATCGCGTCTGCCTCGCGAAGCGTGTCGAGTCTGTGCTTGCTGACTTCGCCAAGGCAGCGCACCGCCAAACCGGGGCCGGGGAAGGGATGCCGCCAGACGATTTCCTCTGGTAGGCCGAGTTGGATCCCCAGCCGTCGCACTTCGTCTTTGAACAAGTCTCGCAGCGGCTCGATCAGTTCGAAGCCCAGTTCCGCGGGCAAACCACCGACGTTGTGGTGGAGTTTGATGGTGGCTGCCGGCCCGTCGATCGCAGCACCACTTTCGATAACATCGGGATAAAGCGTGCCTTGGGCCAAATAGTGCGCTCCTTGAATTCGCTGCGATTCGTCTTGGAAGCACTCGATAAATTCGTGGCCGATGACTTTTCGCTTGGCTTGAGGATCGGTCACACCGGCAAGCGCCGCGAGAAAGCGATCCTCAGCTTTTACCACGTGCAAATCGGTGTTGAAGTGCGTCGTGAATTCGCGGATCACCGCAGCCTCTTCGTCCTTCCGCAACAGTCCGTTATCGACAAGGATGCAGGAAAGTTGCGATCCGATCGCCTTGGCCAACAGCGCCGCGACAACGGACGAATCGACGCCGCCGGAAAGTCCGCAAATGACGCGGTGCTGGCCAATGCGCTTGCGCAGATCGCGAATCGTTTGCTCGGCAAAATCCGCCAATCGCCAGGTGCCGCGGCAGCCGCAAACATTGCTCAGGAAATTTGCCAGAATTGCCTTGCCTGGTGGCGTATGCGTCACTTCGGGATGGAATTGCAGCCCATAGAGCGGCAACCGCTTGTGTTTCACGGCCGCGATCGGGCAAGTGCTCGTCCGGGCAAGCGGTTCAAAATCGGCGGAGACTTCGCTCACTTGGTCGCCGTGGCTCATCCACACTTCGGTTTGGCCGGCGACGCCGTTAAACAAGTCATCGGTACTGACAACGGTGCAGTGTGCCCGGCCATACTCCCGGGCCGGCGCACTCTTTACGTGTCCCCCCAGGGCTTCACACATCAATTGCATGCCATAGCAGATGCCAAGGACTGGTATGTCGAGTTGGAACAATTCGTGATCGCAGCGGGGCGCCCCAGCTTCATAAACACTCAAGGGTCCACCGGAGAGAATCAACCCCTTGGGGGCAATCTCGCGCACCCGGGCCGAGGTAATGTCGTGACGCACGATTTCGCAGTAGACGTTTTGCTCGCGCACCCGACGGGCAATCAGTTGCGCGTACTGCGATCCAAAATCGAGTACCAGCACTTTTTCATCGGCCAAGCCGGCAACTTGCGACGGCGTCACCAGAGCAACTTTCGTCATTCCGACTAGTTCCTGCCAAGAATGAATCGACCGCAGGGTGTATGGGAAACTTGCGAAAGAAAATTCCCCGCGACGATCGGCTCATCGTGGTCAAATTTCAAGGCCGCTAAATATAAAAAGCCCGAGACCATCTCGGGCGGAGCGCACGATTATAGGCGTTGCCAAGTGGTTCGCCTAGCCGATCGACGTTGTCCGCTCGTGGCCGATTGTATCTTCCGAGCCGCCGGCATTCTCGCTCGATTCGTCGGCGCGGTCGCGCTCACAAATGACCAGAATATCAACCTGTGCATCGCACTATTCGTACTCGGCCCCATGCGCAGTGTCGTTACAACTTCCCAAGACGTGACATCGTTGGTAGTCGCCCGTTAATGGCCCTTGTCTCGCTTCCGAGCGCTGAGCGACGGGTCGCCTGCTAGTGGCAGTTTCACGGCTTTGCCGATTTCGGCAGATTTATAGATGGCCAGAATGATTTCGACCGAGCGGCGGCCTTCAGGGCCATCGACCGCCGGATTGCGGTTCTTTTTCACGGCATCGAGCAAATCGGCGAATTGCTTGGTGTGGCCGTGGTGACCGATGGCCGCAGGATCGCTTGCACCGCCGCCGGTGCTGCGACTTGCGGCCATCCGCTGATGAATCGCCTCGTCTCGACGAATTTTCTTGGCGAAGTCCCAAACTTTGATGTCTTCTTCTTCCATGACGGCCGGGCCTTCCGAGCCGTGGATTTCTATTCGCTTGAGGTAGCCTGGATAGGCGGCTGTGCTAGCTTCGATGACGCCCAGAGCGCCGTTTGCAAATTTCACGGTGGCTACAACGACATCTTCCACCGCAATTCGCTCGTGCGCAAGTGTTGCACTGTGGGCGGTGACTTCGACCACCGGGCCCATCAAGTAAGTCAGCAGATCGACGCTGTGGATGGCTTGGTTCATCAGCGCGCCGCCGCCATCAAGCTTCCACGTTCCGCGCCATGCTCCACTATCATAGTATTGCTGCGTGCGGAACCATTTCACGTAGGCATCCCCCATCGTCAGCTTGCCAAAGCGGCCGCCATCAATGGCCCCTTTGATTTCGCGGACGGGCGCATGAAATCGGGAGGGAAAAACCGTTGCCAGCTTCACTTTGTTTTTCTTGCAGGCGTCGATGATGGCGTTGCAGCGATTGAGCGTGATTTCCAGCGGCTTTTCGACGATCACATGCTTGCCAGCATTGGCGGCAGCGATAGCAGGCTCCATGTGGGCACCGCTGGGAGTGCCAATCGTGACGACCTGCACCTTGGAATCGGCGAGCATCTCATCGAGCTTCGTGTAGCCCTTGCAGCCGATTTCGGCGACAAACTTTTCGACGGCGGGAGCATAACTATCGAACACGGCGACCAGCTTTGCGCCTTTGATGTCTGCAATGGCTTTGGCGTGAAAGCGCGCGATCATTCCGCAGCCGATGATTCCGAAACCGTAGGACATGGTAAGGGTACAGAGTTCGGGTACAGGGTTCGGTAATGGCGGCCTTCAGCCGCCGAGGACATGGCGAAAGCTCATCGAGCGCATCGGCAGCTGGAAGCTGCCATTACGATCATTTCACAACCTCTTGGATGCCTATGGCAAGTTCAAGAGTGACCCATGACGATCCACAGACGATCGTACTCATTGCGGCCTCATGCCATTGATGAACTCGAAGGCCGGGCGTGAGCGTGCGATTATAGTGACACAAAGGACCCGCCGAAAGTGGCGATGATCGTCAATTCGCCCCATGTCCCGCAGCCAGAAAGAGCATGACCATGCTGGTCGAGTTCAATGCGAAATGGGCCACGAGCGATGGCATCAGCCGGTGAGTTCGATGGTACAAAAAACCAAGCATCAGCGCGTAAACGAGGAGTGGAGCCGGCGCGGCCCCTTGACCCAAATGAACCGAAGCAAACAGCAGCGAAGAAATTAGAATCGGAACACTTCCCATCGGTAGGCCGGCCCAGCCGGCCACTGGCGGCGTTGCGACACTAGGCGCAGGTTCGCCGGCCAGATCGCGAATCGATTCGCCCAGCTCCGGAAAATTATTGACCGACTCATCGCGAGCATGCCCGACGGCGCGGACTTCCATCGCTTCAAGCCAGCCTTGGAGCAGCACCCGAAAGAAAAACTCCTCAGTCAAAGGAGCGGCGATCACCGCCATTGCCGAAAGGATCGCCATCGACGTTAGATCCTGTCGATCTTGAAATGCCTCGATCAAAGGGTGGTCATATCGAATCTTCATGACGAAGTTGAAAACCATTTGAATGAAGTAAACGATCGGTGCCACCGCGAGGAAGCCGACGAAGCCATACAAAATGTCGCGCAAGATCGGCCCCGAATCCAGGCCGAAATCGCGCGCAGTCGCGCCGGTGCGATCAAGGATAATCATCAACGACAATGCAAACGTCAGCAGATTGGCGACGGCGGCCCCAGCCAATAGCGGAAGCTGCGCGCGGGGATCATGCAACGCCTCTGCCATGTCCTGGAAGCCTGCTACTCTCATCGCTACCACCAAGCAGACTCCCTGCGCGACCAGAAAAATCGTCATCGCAATCAACACGTCTACCCAGTTCCACGGCACGGTGCGATGCTGCTCGTACTCAAGAATTGGTTGCCCGCGCCAGAGTCGATGGCCAATCACGATCCACGCGGGCAGCGCGACGAAACCGATAAACGCCAGAAAGATCAGCGACTGTAAAAATTCGTCCATAGCCTCGAACGAAGTCGGCCGATCTTAGCGGCGGATCAATCGTATAGCCGCCCGCACATAGTCGTAGCCCGAGTAAATCGTCACGACAATCATCGACCAGATCGACACCACGGCGACGACTTGAACCCAGCCGGGGCCAGCGGTTGATTGTGGAATTATGGGAGGGGAATTAGGGATATAGCTCAGCCAAAACAGACTTGCACCGGCGGCCGTGCATTGCAGGATGAACTTCAGCTTGCCGGACAGTGCGGCGGAAAAGTCGGCCCCTTGTTGCTCCAGAAAGCTCCGTAGCGCGGTCACGAGCAATTCGCGGCCGAGAACCAAAACCGCCATCCAAGCCTTCAGGCCAGAGTTGGGATCGGCCGCCAGAAAAATATACGTGCCGACGATAATCACCTTATCGACGAACGGATCCAGCATTCGGCCAAGGATCGTAATCTGGCCGTATCGTCGCGCCCAAAAACCGTCGAGCCAATCGGTTCCGGCGGCAATGAGAAACAGCCAAAATCCAACTCCATAAAATTGAAAGTGGAGCAAAACAAACAGCACGACCGCCAAAATCAAGCGCACGCTTGTCACTTGATTGGGAAAATTGACGATCGTCCGCTCGTCGTACTTGGCCGTTCTCGATGGCTTGGTCTCAGTTGCCATAGCGAGGTATTGTACGCCGAAAAGCGGCCGAAGTTGAAGGTCGAAACGGGAGGATTCGGGAGTTCGGAGTCGAGGGTCTAGAGTTTAGGGTTCAAGCAGCATGTTAATTTGTAACCGCACCCCAATCTCTAGAACACCGAACCCTCCGTACTCCACAACGTTTCACCCCATTTAAGAGCCGCCTTCTTTTTGCTACAACACTCTACATGGCTTGGTCTTTCCTCGGCATCCTATTGATTACCGGCATCTTGGTGTTGGTCATTGCAGCGATCGCGCGGATCACACTTGGTAAGTGATCGCCGTAAAATTCGCGTTTTTGCAGTGTGCCAACACCTCGCGCCAGCAAGCGCCCCCGGCGCACTCGTTGCAAATAGGCCGATTGTGCCGAAAAGTTGGGTAATTTGGACCCCTTTGCCGGACCACTAAAACTAAAATAGACAAGCGATTATTGTGATTCATGGGAGGGCGTCCGAAAAAATGTAGGAGGAGAATCCTTTCCTCCAATGAATCGCGGTTGCAAGCCCAACGGCAAAGCGATTTGCCTACAATATCTTGACGGATTCTCTTAGGGACTTCTCGGAGCTTCATCGGCGAAGCACTCCGGGCAAACTTATAGCCGGCAGGGGCCGCCAAACATGCCAAACGTCGCAATCGTCGTTCTGCGATCGCTCTTTGTCATGGTAGCCGTCGGGCTGGGCGTGGGGCTGATCAACTCTCAGCTTCTCCCCAATCAGCCCGCCTGGATCCCGTGGGTGGTGATCGCGGCTTGCTTGGGCGGTGCAAGTATCGTCATCGGACTGGATATTCTTGCGCGACCGAAGCGGCTCGAAACGATGACCGCCGTCTACTTCGGGCTGATCGTGGGGATGTTTCTCACGTACATTGTCCGCCTGGCCATGACGCCGCTGCTGCCCAAGCCCGATTCGCCGGTGGTCCACTGGGTGGAACTCGGCCTCGGCGCGATCCTGTGTTATTTAACAATTTCGATCTTAATGCAAACGAAAGACGACTTTCGGTTCATCATTCCCTACGTCGAGTTCTCCAAGGAAGTGAAAGGCCGTCGCCCCTACGTTCTCGATACAAGCGTCGTCATCGACGGGCGCGTTGCCGACGTCGTGGAGACCGAGATTTTGGACACGCAACTCATCATGCCCCGGTTTGTCATTGCCGAGTTGCAAGGCATTGCCGACAGTTCCGATAAACTGCGTCGCAGCCGCGGGCGGCGCGGCCTTGATGTGCTGAATAAGCTCCGTTCAAATGCCAAGGTCGAACTGCAGATTTTCGATCGCGATTTACCGGAATTCGCCGGTCAACCCGTGGACATGAAGCTGGTGCTGCTTGCCAAGCATTTGCACGGCAAAGTGATTACGAACGACTACAACCTGAACAAGGTGGCCAAGTTGCACGGCGTCGGCGTAATTAACCTGAACGACTTGAGCAACTCGCTGAAACCAGTGTTTTTACCCGGTGAGTCGATTGACGTGCGGATTGTGAAGCCCGGCGAAGAACCAGGCCAAGGGGTCGGCTATTTGGACGACGGCACAATGGTCGTCATCGAAGGTGGTCGAGATCATGTCGGCCAGCAGGCACATGTTGCGGTCACCAGCGTGCTACAAACGAGCGCCGGACGAATGGTTTTCGGGCGGTATGAAGGGAATTCGCGCGCGGCGTGATTTGCTCTGTTCCGATCCGCTAAAACGTATCGCCGAACGAAATACTGTGCTATTAAGCCGCTTGCCGATAGTCGTCGTCGGCCCAATCTGGATGCTCTTCACTGGTGACGATGGCGACGGTGGCCTTGCGCGACTTGCTCCAGCGGCGCAACACATCGAAGGCCAATAGACAACCGATTCCGACTAACGCATGCTGGATTGTCGTGGGGCCAGCACCGGCGAACAGCCATTGAAAGAATTGGCACTCCATTGACTGAACCTCCGAGTTCAGATTGATTCACTCGCCGCAGAATAGCTTGATCGAGCAAACGCCGTCGGCCACAGTAGGGCGGCGAAATTGTAGCGACTGACTCGCCATGGCCCTATGTCATTATTCGGCGGAAATTGGGCGATCTTTATATGATTTCGCGGGGCAAGCACTCATTTCGACGGCTTTCGGGATCGAGTGTCTTGGAATAGACTGCTATCGACTGTGGAATAAAACGCTGGAGGCTAGATTTTGAAACCGACTTAGTCCAGCAGCTAGCGTATAGCATCCACGATTGAACTTTCAAAACCGCTTTCACCCGCTGCCATGCTCGTTTCCTGGAATTGGCTGAAACAATACGTGCCGTTGACTGTGTCGGTCGAGGAATTTGAGCGGCGGTTGACGCTGGCGGGGCTGAATCACGAGGAGACGACCCAGCAGGGATCTGACTTTGCGATAGATTTGGAAGTCACCAGCAACCGACCCGATTGCTTGGGGCACATTGGAATTGCCCGCGAGGCCGCCGTCGTTTTTAACACACCGCTGGCGCTGATTGATCCGCAGCCGGTCGAATCGAGCGTTGCGGTGTCCGAACTGTCCAAAGTCACGCTCAATTGCCCTGCGCTTTGCTACCGGTACACGGCCCGCGTTATTCGTGGCGTCAAGATTCAGTCCAGCCCGCCGTGGATGCTCGATCGATTGGCAACCATCGGGATTGCGGCGATCAACAACATTGTCGACATCACCAACTACGTGTTGCTGGAGTGTGGCCAACCGCTGCATGCGTTCGATTTTCAACGGCTCGATGGCCGGGAAATCTTCGTCCGCGAAGCGCGCCAAGGAGAAAAGTTCGAAGCGATCAATCACAAGTCATACGAACTGTCTCCGGGGATGTGCGTGATCGCCGACCGCACGCGGCCCGTGGCGCTTGGCGGCGTCATGGGTGGCGCAGATACAGAGGTCGGCAACGCGACGACCGACGTGCTGATCGAAGCGGCCGAGTTTGATCCGCTCTCAATTCGCACGACGGCTCGCAAGCTGGTGCTGCACAGCGATTCGTCGTATCGCTTTGAGCGGGGGCTTGATCCCAATGGCCTCGATTGGGCTAGCCGTCGGTGCTGTGAGCTGATCTTGGAGCTGGCGGGCGGCCAGTTGGCGGCGGGAGCGATCGACGTTGGACGCACGCCGCCGGCTCGCGAGCCAATTATCTTGCGGCTCTCGCAGTTGCGGCGAATTCTCGGCATTGATATTGATGTGCAGGAAGTGCTGCGGATTTTGACAGCCCTGGGAAACAAGATCGTGCGAACCATGCCGACGAATGAAGCAGTCGAAGCGATTCCGCCTAGTTGGCGGCGCGACCTGACGCGCGAAATCGACCTGGTCGAAGAAGTCGCCCGCATTCACGGCTACGATGCCATTCCAGAAGATGTGAGTGTGCCGATGTCGATCAGCTCGCGGACTGACCGCGATCGAGTGCTAGGAAAAGTGCGCGAGTCGCTGGTGGCTGCCGGCATCGATGAAGCAATGACCATCAGCGTCGTGGATGAGGGTCTGTCGAAAGCATTCAGTCCATGGACCGATGCGCCGCCCATCACTGCATCGACGCCGATTTTGCGCGGCGCCGATCAGTTGCGACGGAGCCTCGTGCCGAGTTTGCTTCAAACACGCCGCGTGAACGAAGCCATTGGAAATTTGCGGATCGAGCTCTTTGAAATCGCGAGAATTTACTTGCCTCAGGCAAGCGGATTGCCCGATGAGCCGCTGATGTTGGCAATCGCTTCCGGCGGCGACTATTTGGCAACCAAGGGGATCGTCGAAGTGATGGTCGAACGGCTGAATGCGGCGGCAACGGTCGAAGCGTTTGACTTCGAACATTCGCTGCTTACGCCAGGCCGCGCCAGCGAGCTTCGCCTCGGCGGCAAGCGGCTAGGGTTCGTCGGCGAAGTCGCCGCGTGCGGCCAAAAACTGTTTGAGCTTCGCAGTACGACAACCATCGCCGAATTGCAGCTCTCGATGCTCGAAGAAATTGCCGAGTTGATTCCCCGCTCCCGCGAACTGTCACCCTATCCTTCCGTCGCGCGCGATTTGAATCTCGTCGTCGACGAGCGGATTCGTTGGGCCGACTTGCTCGACACTGTCCAGTCCGCTGCCGGTTCCGATTTGGAACGGGTCGAATACCGCGATACCTATCGCGATCCGCAGCGCCTTGGAGCGGCGAAGAAGAGCCAACTGTTCTCCGTCATTCTGCGAAAAACCGGCGGCACGCTCACGAGCGCCGAAGCTGATGTGGTGCGCGACAAAGTCGTCGCCGCTTGTGCGGCGGCACACGGAGCCGCTCTGAGGGTATAAGCGATCGTTCGCCAAGTGCGTCGATTAGCAATCGCAAAGGAACACTTACGCCAATTCAAGTGCATTCGCACAATACATTGATCGTCAAATGGTGTATAGGTCCTGCCAAAATTTTGCGTTGTCAGGTAGGCGGGTGGAGGCTGGTGGCGTCAGCGCGGCCAATAGAATTTTTTGATTGATTCGCATTGTAATTGTAATCTGAGGTTCCGAATGTCCCTTGCCAATTTCATCACCGAACTCGACCAAATTGCTGCCGCCGGCAAGTCTGCCTTCGATCGTGCCGCCGACGCTGCTGCGCTGGAAGCGGCAAGGGTCGAGTTTCTCGGCGCCAAGAGTGGCAAGTTAAAGGCCGCTCAAAAAGGTCTTGGCGCAGTATCGGGGCCGGAAAAGCCGGCGGCTGGCAAACGATTCAACGAGGTGAAGGCAATCCTCGAGGCTGCCTTGACCGCTGCCGGAGTACGTCTCGCCACTACGACCTCAGAGTCGAGCGAGTCGTTGGACGTAACGCTACCCGGTCGGCGACCGATCATCGGCCATATCCATCCGATTACGCAAACCATCGAAGAATTAAAAGAGATCATGGGGCGGCTCGGGTTCACCGTCGCGGATGGCCCTGAGATCGAAGATGAATGGCACAACTTTGAGGCCCTCAACATTCCGGCCTCGCACCCTGCCCGCGATCCGTTAGAAAACTTCTACCTCGCCACTGCGAGTGCGGGACGCAATGGTCCGATGCTCTTGCGCAGCCAAACTAGCACCGTGCAAATTCGCGTCATGGAACGGCAGCCGCCTCCGGTTCGCGTAATTTCACTCGGCCGCGTGTATCGTCCCGACGACGCCGACGCCACGCACTATCCGATGTTTCATCAGATTGAAGGTCTGCTGGTCGATCGCCATGTGACGATGGCCGACCTCAAGAGCGTACTTCGTCTCTTTGCGGCCAGCTTCCTGGGACACGACGTCCACATCCGATTCCGCCCATCGTTCTTTCCTTTCACCGAACCAAGTGTCGAGGTCGATATGGCTTGGGAAACCGTCGGCGGCAAAACGCGATATGTCGAAATGGGTGGCGCTGGTATGGTCGATCCGAACGTACTCCGCGCGGTTGGCTACGATCCTGAAGAAGTTTCCGGTTTTGCTTTCGGCCTCGGTGTGGAACGAGTCTGTGCGCGCCGTCACGGCATCGCGGATATCCGCGAATTTTATAAGAACGACGTACGTTTCTTGCAACAATTTTGAAATAGAAATCCGCCGTGCGACATGTTTTGCCCTGCCCAATTTGAATTTTGGAATTACAAAATTTGTCTATTTTTCTTGGAAAATCGCTATTCAAGTGAGCTGGCGGCCGCCATGGCAGCCACTGAACGTATCAAGCGGTCAAGTCCGTAGCGCACAAGCTGGCGCGAGAAATAACACTGGAATTTGGTGGTACCTCTACCCAAGTGAAGTACCACTCCTAAAATTAAACAGGTTATGGGGCTATGAATTTGCGCCTTACTTAATCAAAATAGGAAACATTCGGAATTGCACCGAATCGTGGGGGATTTGCGGAGCAATAGGTTGAGCGGTTGAACATCGTGTTGGAGGTGCCGATAACGCGGCGGGGGCCAGCGGTATCGGTGGATTGCTTTTCCTAACGGGAGGTTTGAAATGAGTGTGAAGGTTTTAGTGGCGGACGATCATGAAGTCGTTCGCAAAGGTCTCGCCAGTTTGTTCTCGGGTAGCGACATCAAAGTAGTTGCGGAAGCGAAGACAGGCGAGGAAGCCGTCAAGCTCGCGAAGAAGCACAAGCCCGATGTGGTACTGCTCGACATCCGCCTGCCGGATATCGACGGGCTGGATGCCTTGGAAAAGATCCGCAAGGATCGTCCAGATCAACGCGTAGTGATGTTGTCAACATACGACAACCCGACGTATGTAGCTCGCTCGGTGGC
Source organism: Pirellulales bacterium (assembly GCA_020851115.1). Lineage (GTDB taxonomy): Bacteria > Planctomycetota > Planctomycetia > Pirellulales > JADZDJ01 > JADZDJ01. The sequence goes on along the minus strand of JADZDJ010000034.1, from coordinate 6,423 downwards.
GCTGGGTGCCTCCGATTATGTACTGAAGGGGTCGACGAAGAACGAACTGATTTCGGCCATTAATGCGGCCGCCCACGGTCAGCCGCCAGTGAAGGCTGGTGAACTGCGCCGCGTCCATTTGGCGATGAATACGCGCGAGCCAAGCGACGACGTGCCATTGACTCAGCGCGAACTGCAAGTGCTGCGGCACATCGCACTCGGACTGAGCAACAAAGAAATCGGCCGCTCGCTGGGCATCAGCGTCGAAACGGTGAAGGAGCACGTACAAAACATACTCCGTAAGATTGCCGTCAGCGACCGCACGCAAGCAGCCGTCTGGGCAGTACGAAAGGGCTTAGTCTAAGTCGCATTTCGCGAGTGCTAGGTGGCACCCGACAAGCCCCGGAAGCAATTCCGGGGCTTTTGTCTTTTCTTGCGGCGAAAATGCGTACGCGATAGATAGTTGTAGGTCTTATCGAGTAAAAGCGCTTGCGAGAAAATCAGAAATTTCGCACTCGGGGGCTTATGTTGCCGCCGGCGCATATTGCAGCCGCGGCTGATGCAGTACGTAAATCCACACCGCTACCGCGCCGGCAAGTAGCAGCAAGCTGATATTCTGTGAGATGGTCAACTGTGTGAAAAATCTCTTCGGTTCGTCGATTCGAATGGCCTCTTCCAAGATTCGTGCAATTGGGTAAACGGTCATCATCATAGCCACCAGTTCGCCGTGGTGTCGGCGAAACGGCGACCATGCCAGCAGAACCGAAGTAATTAGCAACGCATCGATCGAACTATAAAGCTGCGTCGGATGAACGGGCAGACTGCGCTGAGCGAGAATCGGCGGTTCGCCGAGCAGGCCGCGACTAGCTTGCTCTTGATATGCCGGCGAATCTTTCGGAAACGTCACGGCCCAGGGCAGATCGCACGGGCCGCCGTAACAACAGCCGTTCAAGAAACAGCCGATCCTTCCCAGGGCCAGGCCGAGCATTACGCTGGGTGAAATGATGTCGCCAAACTGCCACACCGGCAATTTGTTGCGGAGGAGAAATGCCACCGCCGCCGCCGCCCCGCCCAGAAACGCGCCGTAAACGACCAGTCCGCCTTCGGTGTATTTCAGCGCGGCGCCCAGCGTTCCCAGGAAACTTTCTTTTTGAAAATCTCTCCAATACTCGATGACATAAAACAGCCGGCCGCCAACGATGCCGCTAATCACCAACCAGATTGCCATTGAATAGATCAATTCCGCGGGAAAGCCTTCGTGCTTGGCGCGACGCACCGCCAACCCGACGGCCGATGCAACGCCCAGAAACACCATCACGCCGTAGCCGCGGATGGGAATGCCTTGGCGATCCGCCACGGCAGGCAGCACGTAGACGATCGCCGCGCTGATCGCGGCGAACATCGGCAACTCCGCCCAAATCTCCTTGGTCCATCCAAAGCGATAAACTCGCCAAGCCAAATAGCTGGCAAAGGCGACGGACCAAATTGCCAAGAGCAAACCGAAGCCGAATAGCGGCAGGCCGAAAGCTTCATTCGGGATGTGTAATAACGTGGAACGCATGAAAATGTAACGCGAAGAATGCGACACGACCTACGCCCAAGGGCCGATACCAGCATTCATTCACTATTTTACGTCGTGGGTCAATATCTCGTTATCAATCAAGCGAGTTGCTCCCCCGCGCGCAGCAACCAGAACGACGGCGGATTCGCGGATGTCCCTTAATTCTTCCAGCGTCTCGCCATCGACCACAGCCACATAATCGAGTTGAACGCTCGCTTCGTCGGAGATTGTCCGTCGCACCGCGTCGCGGATTTTCGTCGCTCGGCGCTCTCCGTCGGCGAACATTTCGCGAGCCGCCCGTAAACTGTGCGACAATACCACCGCGCGACGTCGGTCGTCGGCTGAAAGATATGCGTTTCGCGAACTCATCGCCAGGCCATCTGTCTCGCGAATTATGGGGCAAGCCACGATTTCCGTCGGCAAATTCAAATCGGCCGCCATTTGACGCACCACGACGTATTGCTGGTAGTCTTTCTGCCCAAAATACGCCCGGTTGGCTGGAATGATGTTCAACAGTTTCAGCACCACGGTCGTAACGCCGACAAAATGCTCTGGCCGAACGGCGCCCTCCCAGCGATCGGTGAGCTCGCGTACTTCGACCGTTGTAGCAAACTGCGAAGGATACATTTCCTCCACCGTTGGGACAAAAATCAGATCCACCCCCAGCGGCGCCAGCATATCCAAATCGCGCTCCAACTGACGCGGATAACGCGAAAAATCCTCCGTCGGCGCGAATTGCATCGGGTTGACAAAAATCGTCACTACCGTCGTGTCGCACTCTCGCCGGCTGCGTTCGACCAAGCTCATGTGCCCCGCATGAAGCGCCCCCATCGTTGGCGTCACGCCGATGCGCTTCCCTTGTCGGCGTTGATCCAAAACCCAGCGCTGTGCCTCGTGCACGTTCGACAATATCATTGGTTTGCCGGCGCTGAGCTGCTCTAGCAGTTGGATGATCGTTAAACCAGTCACCGGGTCGATCATGTCGCCGGCAATTTCCGCGGCCGGCGCAAGCACAAACTGCCGCTGCACCATACGCGGATGTGGCAGAGTCAACTCGGGCGATTGCAGCACCACGTCGTCGTACAAAAGCAAATCCAGATCGATTGTCCGCGGTCCCCAATGCTCGCCGCGCACTCGCCCTAAGCTGCGCTCCAATTCCATTAGCCGTGAAAATAGCGCCTGTGGCGAAAGCGAGGTTTCGACGAGGACCGCCCCATTGAGATAATCGGGCTGATCGACCGGGCCGCCCACAGGCGTTGTTTCGCGAAGTGAACTAGCGACTACCAGCCGAACATTGTCGCTAGCCGTCAACAATTCGACCGCGCGATGAAGCAAAGCCTCTCGCTCGCCTAGGTTCGATCCGATGGCAATTAGCGCTTGCGGCATGACGGCATTCTACACGAAATGCCGCCGTCGGCTTAGAGAGCCTCCGCGGTTCTGTCTCTGGTTCCTCAATCTACGTATCTCGCCCGTCAAAAAAACAGGGGGGGCATCCGGTCCCCGACAAAAAGTCGCCGAGTCTCGATCCTTCGCTTCGCCCCCCGTCTTTCAAAGGTTACAGCCGCCACTTCGGGAGCGAAACTAATCGCGATTCGCCGGCAAAAACTTGCCGTTCTAGTCAATCGGCATGTCGCAGCCGCTGCGTGCGCAGAACCTAAGCCCTATCACCGCTGCAATGGCATCGATCCAAGCGATGCATCTCGCCGCGAAGCCGAATCTATCGAAGACTCGCGATCGCTTCGAGCAACGCCCCACATGAATCAGGACGGCGACGATGCAAATTCCACCGCCGCCTTACGCCGCACCACAACACACTAAAAACACCGCCGTTCCGGTGAAATTCACGCGATTAATTTCACGATCAACTCAACTGCACTCAAACCACAAGGAGGCTATTTTGCTCCGCGATGCAGTTTTGTCAAGCAAGCGGCGCGTGAAGTTTGAAAAAGAATTTTTCCCCGCCCGGCATTCTCCAAAAAGCTCGCTCAATCAACTGAATGAGCGATGAAATTCGGCCCACGCGCCGGCTTAAGCGATGGTTCGTGTTGAAAGGCGTCGTGATGCAACAGTGCACTTCCTCGGCCAAGTTTTACCGAGACGGTAAGAAATTTTGTGTCGCTAGAGCGTCAAACTCTCGCGAAATCACACATCATCAAGGGCAGTTTGCACAAGATTGCTTGCAGCCTTGTTTTTCCTGAGAAATTGCCGCCGTCGATTCGCGCCGCACGAAGATGTTATTTATCACACTGGGTAATTTAGATTGCTGGACGATTGCCGGCGGTTCGACAAGTCGATCCTTCGCAGACGCATCGCCACATGCGCCCGACATCAACATCAACGATAGTAAAGCATGATGCATGAGATCAATTGCAATGGAAATTTCGCAATTTCGACAGCAAAATCTTACGTTCGCCGCGCCGCTGGAGTTTTTTTAACGGTGGCGTCAGCGCCAACGCGTTTGCTATTAGTCGCATCGACCGTCCGCAAAGTTAAGCACACACTTATCGACTAGTCCCCTAGCCTCGGTTTAATCGTTTCTCCTTAACATCCACAATTTCGACGCGATTTTCTCGCCGCAGCGATTGCTAGCATCGAGAAGGCGAAGCCGAGCCTAATTCCCGACAATTTATCGGTTTGCGCGCAGCCGACCGCCGCTGGACATGTCGCCCCGACGGACTTAAAATGCAGGTCCAGCAAGGTCAGAAAAGCGTATGCCAATTGGCCAACGTTCGTTGTGTGCGGGTCTCCCGCCCCTACACAAGGCATTATTGATAAGCGGCCCAAGAATGCTAGCAACGAATGAAGGTTGCTACGGGTCCGTGAATATTGTTTTTTGGGCCGCGGGGCGGTAGCTCAGTTGGGAGAGCGTCGCGTTCGCAATGCGAAGGTCGAGGGTTCGACTCCCTTCCGCTCCACTTCAAGCAGCCCGCTGTCAGCAATTGACGGCGGGCTGTTTTCATTTGTCGAATAAGTGTTCGACTATATGGATTGGGCCGAAACTTCCAGCATCTTGTGTAAGCATCGATCCTGCTAGCACATTTAACAGGGGTTTCGCTAGCGAAGCCAAACAGTCGATTGAGGCAATTCAACGTGCTCGCCCCTGCGCGCAGCACGGACAGCGATGTGTAGAAAACTCGTGCGGAGCCCCTCCGAGAGATCTTTCTGGCACCGATATCACTCGGCGATGGATACCCATCAGCCGCCTCAGAAAGGCCTCATAAAAAGGTTTCTACTGGGTCGATTTGCCTCCAGTTGTTTCTATTTCCTTGTCCCGATCGCGCAATTGTTCGACATTGAGCGTTAGAAGCCGCGCCGTCTCGGTGTTCCCAGTGACAACTCGAAACAGGTCTGCACCTTTTACGTCGTCGAGTACAATTGCCGGACGCGCATCGGGTTTGACGTGGTCGAGCGTGATGTTATTCATCGTAATCCCGTCTACATGGCGGCAGTAGAGGCCATAGGCCGGCAACTCGCCGAACATGAAATACTCCGGATACGACGTTTCATTCTCGGGGATTTCGCGCTCCACGAGTTCGGCGTCACCGCCGCCTGCCATCGTCAAATGGATATTGGAGAGATGTACATTGCAGATCGGGTGGCTGGGAATTCCGGCAATGGCACACCCAATTTTATCTCCACCGGTGGCGACGACATCGCGAATGATGACATGGTGAAGTGCTGCGACCGACGGCTTGGCATCACTCGTCTCTCCATCCTGTTTCACCAGTGGCCTTGCCCGGTTGCCAAGGCGGATGAACAGCGGGTTCGCCACATTGACCATTGAAATGCCCGAGACAATCACGCGGCGCAGCGAACCGCCGTCGACGGCTTCCAGGGCGATCCCGCTCAGCTTGGTATCGTAGATGGTGCAATTCGAAATTGTGATATCCTCGAAACCGCTGTGCGATTCGGTGCCGCACTTGAGCGCATTGCAAAGGCTCTTGAGGTTACAATTGGTTACCGTAACGTGGCGGCAAGGGAGGTGAGTCGTTGACTTCAGGACGATCGAGTCGTCGACGCTGGAAATGTGGCAGTTCGCCACGCGCACGAATTCGCAACTGTCGATATCGATGCCGTCGTTGTTCGCATTGGCCAAGCTGTCCACGGTCACGCCGTTGATGTTGACCCCCGAACAGCCAAGATAGTGCTGGACCCACATGGCGGCATTCTTGAGCGTGACATCACGTACCAGGACGTCGCGGCATTCGACAAATCGCATCATGTATGGTCGCTGTTTGTAGGGTTTTTTGCGGAAAGAGTCGGCCTTGCCCTGGCCGTCGATCATGCCCCGCCCAACGATTGCGACGTTCTTGGCTTTCTCTGCGTAGATCAAACTCCGGTCCACGTAATGCACATCGGTGTACGAGCGGAGTTTGGGCACATGCGGTTCGTAGTCCTCCAGTCGCGTGCTGCCCAAGAGCACAGCGCCGGAGTCCAAGCACAGCGTCACGTGATCTTTCAGCACCAGCGAACCGGTCAGGAAGGTGCCCGCCGGGATTCTGACGACCCCTCCACCCGCCGCTGTACATTCATCAATGGCGCGCTGAATGTTCTTGGTATTCAGTGCCTTCCCATCAGCTACGGCTCCGAAATCGGTGACGACACGGTCTGCTCCGGCGGCAAATCCTTGCCAGCCGCCACCTAGAGAAATCGCCGTCCACACCGCCAGCGCGCAGGCAGTTTTGCTCACGCCACGAACGTTCCTTGGGATGTTGTATCGCATGTTCAACACCTACCTTTCTTAGGGTGATCAGTTCCTTTCTTGGAAAGATTGTTTTGTGCCCCATCATGAAGAGGCTCTGGACCTCCTCCCAAGTACACAACCGCGGAACCGCGAATCGCTCGCGTTCCAGCAGTCCGTGTCAATCAGGAACTCGAACAAT
>JADZDJ010000033.1 GCA_020851115.1 Pirellulales bacterium | reverse complement strand
TTTTTTTTCTTCAGCCGACTGGTTCCCTCTTGCATGGCAACGTCGGGGGTCAAGAATCGAGTTTCAACCCCCGTGACTTGGACGTCAGGGTGAAGTTCTTGCTTGGCCGAAAAACTCTTTTGAATCAGCTCTCGCGATTTGTAGGTTTGGCCATCTTCATCGGTGTAGGTGCCCTCGGGCGTCCAAAATGACGCGATGGCCTCCGGGTCTCCCTTTTCGATCGCCGCGAGATAGGCTTGACCGGCCTGTTGAATCGCTTCCTCAGCGCCGGAGGCGGTTGCCGGTCGTTGGGCAAAGGCCGATGAGCAATTGCACCATGGCCAAAGAGTTGCAATCGTCGCACAGAGCGCAAAAATTCGAAGCATCGACATATTTTTCTCCCGCGACTTGGTAATCCGATGGTCGGCCACGGCAGGGGCCGGCAAATTGATCTGCTGAGTTTGGCTAGACCTGCAGACTTGCCCTGCTCGGACATGTCGCTATACCGGAATACTTTACTTTACGGCAGGGCCAATTCCAAAGCTGCTGGGAGGTGAAAAATCGAGCCAAAATCCTCTTGGGGAGTGGCATTGGGAGGTATCGGTCGGCGCGATTTTAAGGGGCTTCGATGCACCGAAGTCCTTGGTGCATCGAGTTTTCCGATGGGTCAAGGCCGAAATGGGTAGATGGAGAGAACGCCAAGCTGGAACTGATCGGTCGGCGAAAGGGCAGCCGGTCGGTCGCAATTCACGAATTTTGGAAATTCTGGACGCGCGCGAAAAAAAGGATTTGACAGTCGCTTATTGGAGGTATATAACAAGCAAGCCGGCCGGTGCGGATTATTCGGATTGTCGGGTGCGGTTGGGACAACGAGGCATCGATGCGTTTGCAATGAGGGATGCGCTGGTCGATCGGAAGGCAACAGAGAGATTGGCAAAACAACGAAAGCGGGTGTCGTCATGAAAAAGTTAGCATTAGCTTCGGCTGCAATGACCTTGCTATGCGCATGGTCGCACTCTGCGATAGGTGCCGTCGTCGTGGATGGTGCTTTGGGGGACTGGGGAATTACGTTAAACGGCACACAGAATATCGTCTTCGGTGGCGGTGTTGTAAACAATGCGGCTCAGCCTGGAAATTTCGGTGCAATCGGCAATTTTTTGGGCAGTGGTACAACGTTGTATTATCACGCGGAAGATTCGAGCGACTCAGCCGCTGACAGCGGGCTGGTGGGGCCGTACTACGGCGGCCAGAATTACGACGCGGAATTCTTGGGGCTGATCGTTCAAAACGGGAAGCTTTATATCGGCATGTCAACTGGTCAGCGTCCCGATAATGGCCAGACAAAATTTGGCCCTGGCGACCTTCGAATCACAACGAGCCTTGGCACTTTTGGAATCGAGTTAGGTGGCAAGTTGGGCAATACTTCGGATAGTAACGGAGCGTTTGCCCTAAACTCACAAGGCGCGACCTTCGCTTTGGATTCCAGCGGACATACGATGAACGCGACGACCTACACGACCGACCGAACCGCCGGTTCGATCTGGGATGCAAATGGTGCGGCCGATTGGATCAATGATCCTATCTCCGATGGGGCGGCAAATGTACATCCTGTGCAACTCAATCATGGATCGCTTCCATTAACGGACAAGGTTGGGATGACCGATGCGTTTACCTATAATTACGCGTCGGCCTTAGGCCAGCACGCCTTTATTGAGTTAAGCCTCGACCTTAGTGTATTGCTTGGTAATGCATCTCAATTAACTCTCGATTCGGTGTCATGGTCGCCTTCATGCTACAACGATGAGTTGCATGTTTTCTTTCCACCGGGGATGAGTTACTCGGCTCCGGAAGCCGCAAGCCTGGCGATTTGGGTCGGAATGGGTGCCATTGCGACTCTTCGATGCGTACGGAGGAAGAAGTCGAGCGGGTAAGTCTATCTGCGTTGCGCTCCTCAATGGTTCCTTGGATTGTAGTGATTGCGCGGATTTGGCATTCCGTGTATTTCTAACGCGGCGTCATTCGCGCTGTACTCTATTGTCAACGGTCGTTGACGCGGCTTTTCGTAATTAGCGCTGCGCCGAACGCGGAACTCACGTATTGAATATTTTGTCGAAGTCCGCTGCTGCTCGGCCTCACCCGGCAAGGCCGAAAAATATCTTGTTTCGAAGATAGAATTTGGCTGATATTTTTCAGTGAGAATACACCCTTTGCTCGCCAAAGGGGGGCGTGTGAAGTACAATGGACCAACTGGGAAGGTGGGTCGTGTTTTAATATACTCGCGTTCAGTATGCGTGCCTCCTGGAGAATTGGACGATGCCGATTCTTGCTCGTGAGCCGAATGTTTTCCCTCCAGATCTGCTCGATTTCGAGCATTCGAATTGCACTCTGGAATCGACGAAGGTCGAATCGGGCGCGTCGAATTGGTGGGTGCTCTACACTCGATCCCGCCAAGAGAAAAGCCTCGCCCGCGATTTGTTGCAGCGCGAGATTCCGTTTTATTTGCCGCTCGTCCGCCGCCGGCTGCTGATCCGTGGACGCCCCGTCCACTCACAGGTTCCGCTGTTCACCGGCTACGTATTCATCTATGGATCACCCAGCGATCGCACGCGGGCGCTGATGACGAATCGAATTTCGCAGACCCTGCTTGTCGATGACGGCCGGCGCCTGCAACGCGATTTGCGCAACGTGCAGCACTTGATCGATCGCGGCACTCCATTGACCGTTGAATCTCGATTGGAGCCTAATCAACGAGTTCGCGTTCGAGCCGGCGCGCTGATGGGTTTAGAAGGAATCGTACAGCGGCGAAAAAACGCCACGCGAATTGCCGTGTGGATCAATATGTTGCAGCAGGGAGTGTCGGTCGAAATCGAGGACTACTTGCTTGAGCCGCTCGACTAATCTGGTTCGATCAAGTCTTGCTGCACAACTGGCCGAGCACGAAAGGTGCATGGATTCAACCTGCGACGTCGGAGGCGTCGCCGTCGTTGCGGGCCGGTCGCTCAGCAAGTTCCTCCGCCTCCAAAGTTCCTCGTTCCGCATTGTCCGCGATCTCCTCTTTCACCTGCCGCAACTCGGCGGCCTCCGGCAATGCTTTGTAATATGGATCGAGCGGATAACAGCCGGAGATGATGCCGTTGCGTGGCGCCGAGGTGCAATCGCTGAACGTGCGACAGATTTTTTTCCGCGCCAGTTTGCCGAGAGCCAACGAGTCGGCGGGCAGTTCCGGATAAGACAGCACCATCCGCCCCAGGCCGACGGCGTCGATCCACCCCGCTCGCACAACGGCTTGGGCCACGTGTGGCGTGTAGTCTTGTAAATAGGAGTAGCCGCTGCCGACCATCGGCATTTCCGGCACGGCCTGTTTGCAGGTGCGGGCGGCCTGGATTTGACGCGTTACTCCGACGAGCGGATCTTCCGGCGGCTGGTAGCCGTCGCTCGGCGGGAAAATCGCCGGCCGCTGGATATGCGGATTATAGTAGGGGCTGCCGCAGGAAAGATTCACGGCCGCGACGCCTGCTTTGTGCAACTGGCGAATCAATTCGATCGGCTCGCGGAGATCGTACTTCAGCGGATCTTCGGAATCGACGCCAAAACCGCAAGTGTAAGGCAGCAAGTGCTTATAGTCGAGCGGTTCGCCAATCTCGAGACTTGTCTTGTACGGCAGAGTATCGAAAACGCTGAGGCGGACGGCGACGATTAGATCGGGAAACTGTTGTCGAATCCGTTCGACCACGGTGAATAGCACCCGCGACCGTCCGGCCAAATCGCCGCCAAATTTTCCCGTTCGAGCGCGGGCGCTAAGAAACTCATGCAGCAAATATCCGTGGCAGGCCTTCACATCGACGAACTGAAAGCCGACGTCGCGAGCGACTCCGGCGGCGTCTACATAGGCGTCGATGAGCCGCTCCAAGTCGTCGTCGGTCCAAACGATGCTCGAGTCTTTGGGATCGATGCTAAATTTGGCATCGAGTAGTGGGTGATGATAGACAATTCGCGGTTCGAGTTGTTTGCGATGTGGTCGCGAAAATCGGCCGGAATGCGTCAGTTGCAGGCCCACGAACAACTCGTCATCGCCGCCGAAGGCTTCGCGATGAGCATCGCGGCAGGCGTTCAGCAGCGTTGCCAGGCCGACGCGGTTGGAGGGTGTCGCGAGCGTCTGCCGCGGATTCGCGCGGCCGTCGGGCTGCACCGCCGCCGCTTCGCCCCCCCAGATCCACTTCGCGCCACTTTGTCCAAAATGCTTCCACCTGCGAATCGTGAATTCCGAAGGCGAGCCATCGGCGTTGGCATCCCAGCCTTCCATCGGATGAATGCACCAGCGATTGGCAAGCTTGACGCCGCCGACGGCGAGAGGCGCTGCCAACGGCGAACCTTCGGCCGCCGTCAATATGCGATCGTCCACCGGCAGTTCCACATTCAGCTCTGCCAGTCGGTCGCGGAGCGCGGAAACGTCCTTCAATTGAGCAACTTTGGTGTAAGCACTCACGGTCGTGGTGGGTTGGAAAGTTGAAAATCGCACGGGATAGGCAGCTAAAATCTGCGCGATCGGCGATGCCTGGATGCTATTTTGCGCGCACGGATAAAAAAACGAAACCGGCCGAAGCATTCACCTCGGCCGGTTTCTGAAACTTTCCCAACGATTGGCCGTCTAGACGGGCGAAGTCCGCAATTCATGCGGCACAGCTCGCACTAACAGCCCGTCGGCTGCTCGTCAGACGAGCCACCTCTGGTTTCCACTACACATATAGGAACACCTCCTTTCGCGCGAAGCCACCCTTTGGACTGCCTCGACCAGCCGAGGCTATCCGCCGGACCTAGTCCAGCCGCGCCACGGTAGCGCAGGCATTCGCGAACATCTCTATCATAGGCAGACACCGACTGCCGCGGCAAGTTCACGGTGGCAACGGCTGGCGTCGTGTGTAAGTGCTTTCCTGCAAACCGTTTACAAGTTTTAATTTGGCATCGCAGTTGAAGTCGATCGACCGATTTTGCCAATGATTCAGGCTTGCAGGATGCGTCGGCGATGGTATCGTTTTTTATTAGGCATTGGACGCAGTTTTGCGCCCCCCCCGCAACAGAGGCTTACGAGCCGGTGGTTGCTCCAATGGATCGGCCAACAATTGTCGATCCACCGAAAAGGCTTCGAGACCCCAACGCATGGCTGTTTTGACCTCGTTCGTCCATCCGCCCCTCTCGGCCAATCCTGAACGAAAGCGACGACGCGCGGAAGCGGATCGCGTGCGGCATTTGTTACCGCGGGGCCACGCGCCGACCATTGCCGAGCTATCATCTCGGCTCTACTCGGCCTATGCCGTCGATGGCGGCAACGTTCGCTTGGCCGGCTGCGCGCTCGAATTGCGCCCGATCGTTCATCTCCGAGGATCCACGCGAGCGGCCACGGGGCCTTGGAACCAGGTCGAGCTTTTCCTTGGAGACGACGGATTACCACTGGCATCGGACGTCCAAAGCGAAACGATCGCGGCTGAATGTGTCGATGGCGATCGGCCGACACGATTTCCCGTCGCCATGGTCGGCCGGCTGATTGCACGCGCTCGCTGGCTGCTTGAGGAGAATTGTCGCGATGCGGGGGGGGAGTTAGATTCCGATGCGATCGGCACGGAAGTCGTTTGGCGACGGTTCGCCGCAGGCAAATTACGATTCACCATTGGCGACTGCTTTGCCGAGATCGCGTTTGCCGACTGGGTCGATTCTTTGCAACCGCCGCCATTTGTGTGCCCAGAAACCGGAGTGAAGACATATCGCATTGCCACGACGGACGATGGACGCATGGCCGCGGCAGAGGAGATTGTCGCATGCGAGCAGTCGGGCCGCCGAATGCTCCGCAGCGAGACGGTCGTTTGCAGCGTCACTCGCCAACGAATTGCAGTCGATTTTGCCGAGCAGTGTCCGATCACCGGCGAGCATACGCGCCGCGATCGCATGGCCGTCTGCTCAATCTGCTGCGCAAAGGTCGCTCCCAAGATGATGGACGGCAGCCGATGCGATGCCTGCGCTGCCATCGCCCCGATCAAGAAATGTGACCCCCGCATGTGCCTCGTCCTCGGCGAACACCCCGGCCTCGACCACTGGCGTCGCTGGAGGCTTGCCGAAACCCCGCAATCGTACGTGCTTGAAGGCCGCAGCTTGATGCAGCGGTTGCTGGTGGTCGTCGATCAGCAATCGCTCGAAGTGCGGCGGCTGGCCCATCGCGGGCGATTCCAAACGGGCTGGCAAGATGTTGCGATGGAAAGCTGGAAAGTATGGCTCTGATCGCTGCGGTGCGAGCTAACGGCAAGTTGGCGTGATTGCGCAACGCGTCTCACGCCTGAATTCTGAGGTTTGAAATCCTTCATGCTCAGCCAGCACGAAACGCAAATCCGCGTCCGCTACCAGGAAACCGACGGCCAAGGGCGGCTGCATCACGCCAATTATTTCACCTATTTCGAACTCGGGCGAACGGAGCTATTGCGAGCGGCCGGGCATAGCTACCGCACGGTCGAAGAACAAGGCATGATGCTCGTCGTAGCCGACATCGGCTGCGAATATTTCCTGCCGGCCTCGTTCGACGACCTGCTGACGCTGCGAACAACGGTGGTGCGAGCCAAAGGCGCCCGAATCGAGCACCAATACGAAGTCTTCCGAGAAGGCCAGCTTCTCGCCCGCGGCCATTCCGTCGTCGCCTGTATCGACCGCAGCGGTAAGCCAAAGCGAATTCCCGAATGGCTGCTCCCCGACCAAAGCCTCCTTCACGCTCCGTCGTGAAGACCGAACGGCAAATTCGGCAACTTCTCCGTTGCGGTCCTCACGAAGGATTTGGTCCGAAGTAGCTTCCCGATTCTACGGGTGCGCAGGCCTTCCGCCCCCAGGCATGGCCTCCACCGCGGGCATCCCCGCCGACCGCCTGCCGCCGATTGCCCAAAAATCTCTCCTTCAGGCCCCTTGACCCGATCTGGAACCCCTGTATACTATACTTTTGAAGTGTACAAATATGCAAATATTCACAAGATCCGCCGAACGCAGCGACAAACATGGAACATCGAGCGTTTGCTCCTGAACCCTCTCCACGGACCGCCTCCTTATTGTCCATCGACCCCCGCCACGCCTGGAATGTCAAAAGCAATCGTAAATTCTCGATCCGTTTCGCGGTCGCCTCCCGAATTTTTACCAACCCCCCCGGAAATGAGCCGGAAATATATTTCGCGAAACTCTTTACGACGCTCGGGAAAAACCACACTTCTTCCGCTCCTTCATTTCCAACGCAAAAATATTTTTCCGAAATCGCACGATGATACCAAACGCAAATTCCCCGAGATAAACCCACAGGAGAACGAAAAACACCGATTCAGCCACCCATCATTCATTATCCATCGTTACATACAAAAGGCTCCCGACCTCGCACGGAGCATGCGGGCAAAAGCAGGAGAATGTTTGTCGCCAAACCCTAAGTTGCGTGAGGAGTACAAGGCGGTGGCTGCGTATAATTTGAGTACTTGGAAGTTAAACTCATGATGAGCAGTTCTTACATTATCGCCGCCGCTCGCACGCCGATCGGCAAATTCCAAGGGGGACTGTCGTCCCTCTCCGCGCCCAAGCTCGGCGCAATCGCGATTGCCGAAGCCGTCAAGCGGGCCGAGGTCTCGCCCGACAAAATCGACGAAGTCGTCTTTGGCAACGTGCTTTCGGCCGGACTTGGCCAAGCCCCGGCGAGGCAGGCTGCCCTTGGTGCAGGGCTGCCGCCGACCATTGCCGCTGTCACGATTAACAAAGTCTGCGGCTCCGGCCTGAAAGCGGTCATGCTCGCCGATCAAGCGATTCGCGCAGGCGATGCCCAACGGATTGTCGCCGGCGGCATGGAAAGCATGAGCCGTGCGCCATATTTGCTGCCGGGAGCTCGCGACGGCTGGCGATTCGGCGACCAGAAAGCCGTCGATTCGATGCAGTTCGATGGCCTCTGGTGCGCATTCGAAAACCTGCCGATGGGGAGCGAGGCGGATTACATTGCCGCTAGCCGCCGGGTGAACCGAGCAGACCAAGATGCCTTCGCCGTCGAAAGCCATCGCCGGGCGATGTCCGCGTGGGAGGCTGGCGAATTCGTCGATGAAGTGGTTCCAGTGATTGTACCCGGGCGGAAAGGAGAAACGATCATCCACCGCGACGAAGGCCCGCGATCGGACTCGTCGATCGAAGCGCTCGCCAAGCTCCGGCCATCATTTGCAGCCGATGGAACCGCCACCGCCGGCAATGCTTCGCAAATCAGCGACGGCGCGGCAGCCGTCGTCGTCGCCAGCGAAGCCGTCGCAATAGCTTCCAAGAGTCCCATCAAAGCCCGCATCGTCGCCTCAGCCACCAGCGGTGTGCCGCCGAAGGAACTATTCATCGCTCCGGTAAGCGCGATCGAGATGGCGCTTGCCAAAGCGAACCTCAAGCTCGCGGACATCGATCTGGTGGAACTCAACGAAGCCTTTGCAGCCCAATGTTTGGCTTGTATGAGGCCGCTGGGGTTGGACCCTGCGAAAACGAACATTCACGGCGGAGCCATCGCGCTAGGCCATCCGATTGGTGCAAGCGGTACGCGGGTGCTGGTGACATTGCTGCACGCGCTGGCAACGAAAAACCTGCGATTCGGATTGGCCTCGCTCTGCCTCGGTGGCGGCAATGCCGTGGCGATGATCGTCGAACGCGCGTAGGTCGCAAGTCAATCTGCTCTTCGCGCTCCGCCGTAACGATGGCACGAGGGACAGGCCGCCAACCGAAGAGACGCTGAATCCATCGTATCGAAATGAATTGGCTAGCATCGATCGAACGACTCCGCGGCGCGCTGTGTTCTCGCGGCGGAGCATCAAGAGTTCATTGAGAATCTAGGTGCTTATGTTTGTTGTCCATTCAAGCAGCAGTCCGCTGGGCAAACATCGTGGCTCGGCCCGAGCGTTCCGAGCGCCGGTCGATCGCCAGCCCCAGTCATCCGCTCGACGATCAACTCCCGAATCATTGCCACAAACCGCGGGTGTGTCCCGACCGTACCGGCGCGAAACAGATGGATTCCAAGCTCGCCAGCAAGCTGTTTCGCTTCGTAGTCCAAGTCGTACAGCACCTCCATGTGATCGGAAACAAAACCGATCGGTACGACGACGACCTCGCGCACGCCAACGGCCGCCAACATTCGCAGATGATCGCCAATATCCGGTTCCAGCCACGGCTGTGACGGCGAACCGCTGCGGCTCTGATAAACCAATTGCCACTGCGAATGGCCCACTCCGGCGGCAACCAGTTGGCAGGCATCGTGGAGCTGCGCTTCATAGGCGCAATGGGCGGCCATGGCCGAAGGAATGCTGTGCGCGGTAAAGGCCAATCGCGCCGCCGCTCGGCGATCGGCTGGAATTTGATCGAGCGCAGCCGCGGTTCGCTCGATCATCGATTCGATAAAACCCGGGTGATTGAAGTGTGCTCGCAACTTATCGACTTGCGGCGCGCCCAGACCCACCTCCGCCTGCGCCGCCGCGATGTTCTCGCGATACTGTCGGCAACCGGAATACGAACTGAACGAGGAGGTGAAAAACGTCATCGCATGCTGCACGCCGTCGTCGCGCATCTGCCGCAGCGTATCGGTCAGTAGCGGATTCCAATTGCGGTTGCCGAAATAGACCGGAAGCTTTGGCCCGTGCCGTTCTAGTTCTGCTTCAATCGCGGCCACCAGCGCCCGGTTTTGGGCATTGATCGGGCTAATGCCCCCCAGGTGATCGTAATGTTTCGCCACCGCCAACAGCCGCTTGCGCGGCACATTTCGTCCGTGCAGCACCTTCTCTAGAAACGGCAACACCTCGACGCGCCCTTCGGGCCCGCCAAACGAAACAATCAAAATGGCGTCGTATTTAGCAGCAGTCATTCTTCGATGATAGAACGCCAATGGGGTCGGGAGTCGGAGCGGGGATTATTTCTTCAATGTAGAAAACGCTTGCCCGCCCCGACTCCCGACCCCTTCCGCGCCGCCACGGTTTTCACGCTACAATTGTTAGCACCATTCTATCCGCCGATGCCACGACCGCCCAATTGAGGTCCGAATGTCCGTTGCAATCGCCGCTCCCGCTGAAATTCTGCTGCACCTCGACAATGTCGGCAAGACCTATCAAATGGGCGAGGTCGCCGTCGAGGTGCTCAAGCACATTAACCTGCCAATCTACCACGGCGAACTGCTGGTGATGGTTGGACCCAGCGGATCGGGCAAGACGACCATGCTGAATATCATCGGCGGCCTCGATACGCCAACGGCGGGACAGGTTTGGTACGAGGATCGAGACATTTCCAGATCGACGCCGCGGGAATTGACGCAATATCGCCGCGATACCATTGGCTTCGTGTTTCAGTTTTACAATCTGATTCCGAACCTGACGGCGCGCGAAAATGTCATGGTCAGTGCCGAGATCAGCGCCGCGCCGATGGATGTCGATCAGGTGCTCGATCTGGTCGGACTGGCGGAACGGAAAGACCACTTTCCCGCACAGCTTTCCGGCGGCGAGCAGCAGCGCGTGGCGATTGCCAGGGCCTTGGCCAAGAATCCTGACTTGCTGCTGTGCGACGAACCGACCGGGGCGCTCGACTTTGAAACCGGCAAACTCGTGCTGCGGCTGCTCGTCGACTTGAAGAACCAGCTTGGCAAGACGATCATGGTCATCACCCATAATGCCGCGCTGGCCGAAGCAGCCGATCGGGTTGTCCGGCTGAGAAGCGGAGAAATTGTCGAAGTTCACTCCAATCCAGTGCCCAAGCCACCGGAAGAAATCGTCTGGTAACGGGTGTTTGGGAAGCCGCCATCATGAGTTAAACTTTCCTCGCCCCCTTGTACTGCGTCGAAACACAGCCGCGATGCCCTGCGTTCAAGAAGTATGCCAACGGATTACGGCGAAACCTTGCGGCACATCGCGCCTTTGCATCTCATTTCCACGCAGAGCGTGGGAAAAAGAATACTCTCCCATAGTTGCGCATGACTGAAAGCCTCCGCATCGGCGTCCCCAGCAAGGGGCGCTTGGCCGAAATCGCCGAAAGCCTGCTCAAACAAGCCGGCCTGAGCTTCCGCCGTTCTGAACGGACGTTGTTCGCGCGCTGCAAGGAAATTCCCGTCGAGGTGACGTTCCTCCGCGCCGATGATATTCCGGTGCTGTGTGCCGAGGGGGCGATCGACATGGGCATCACCGGCGCCGATCTGGTGGCCGAAACAGGCGCCGACGTGACGACGCGAATTGCGTTGGGTACAGGCCATGTGCGGCTGGCGGTGTGCGTGCCTGAAAGCAGCCACGTCAAGGGTGCGAAGGATTTGCGCGGCTCGCGCATCGCCACTAGCTTTCCGAATGTCACCCAAGAATACCTTCGTCGCCACGGCACCGCGGCCCACTTGGTCACTCTCACCGGCAGCGTTGAAATCATGATTGCGCTCGGCGTCGCCGACGCGATCGTCGATTTGGTCGAAACCGGCAGCACCTTGGCGGCGAATCAATTGCGAATCCTCGACGAAATCGGCCGCTACGAAACAATTTTGGTGCAGAACCAAGACTGCCGCCACGCCGACGTCGCCGACCGGGTCGTCCGCCGACTCGAAGGGGCTGTCATCGCCCGCAGTTATTCGCTGCTGGAGTACAACGTGCCGCGAGCAAACCTCGGCGAAGCCGAAAAGATCACGCCGGGTTTCAATTCGCCAACCATCAGTTCTCTCGAAGATCCCAATTGGTGTGCGGTTCGAGTGATGGTGAAGCGCAGCGAAGTGATTGGAATCATGGAACGTCTCGAAACCATCGGCGCTTCGGCAATTCTGGAAACGCAAATCACCAACTGCCGCCTCTGACGATCATCCTACTCTCGCCACGCCGAGAGGATGCAACGGGCTGGACTCCACCGTTGTACCAAGCCTCCTCGCACTTCCATTCATCACGGCGAAGTCTGATGACTACATGGACTGCCGCGGAAAAAGGTCGCGATCGGTTTGGTCGTCTCGTCGAGCAGCAACTCATGCGGATCTTGCGTCGAGAATTGCGGCAATGCAATCACCGCTAAATCTGCAAACTTCCCGGATGATAGCGTTCCAATCTCCTCCTCGCGACCAAGCGCCTTGGCCGCATTCGCGGTTATCAATCGCAATACGTCGGCCGGTGAGACAGCCGGATGATATTGCGCGGCAAACTGGAACTCCGCCAGAATCGACAAATCTGGGTTCGACGCACGGCTATCCGTTCCCAACGCCACATTCACGCCGGACGAAAGCATTTTCATCAGTGGATAGGGCTGGTGCTGAAAAAAGGCATGTGTTCGTGGGCAATAAATCACCGCGAGGCGATCGGAATGTTCGGCCAGAAAATTGATTTCGTCGTCGGCCAGATAGTTGCCATGAATCACCAGCGCTCGCTCGGCTTCCGACAGCATTTGCAAATATTCCATCGGCCGCGCGCCGGCCGGAATCGCCCCAGCATCCCACGGTCCAAGCGAGGTCATCAGCTCGACCAGCGGGCCGACGCCTGCGCGAAGCAGTTGCAATTCTTCGCGGGTTTCGGCCAGGTGCAATGCTAGCGGAATGCGCCGCTCGGCTGATCGTCGTACAAGCTGTTGAATCAATTCGGGTCGCACTGTGTAGGGCGCATGCGGGCTGAGGCCGGGGCGGAAGGAATCGGTCCAGGCCAACCCGCCCTCGCCGCTGGAGGCCGTGGCACGGAGCGCTGCGGCGAACCGCGCGTCGTCTGCGCCGCTGCGAAAACCAATCACTTCGCAAAACTGGGTGATTTCCAGCGGCCAGTTCGTAGAACGATGCCACGGCGTCGAGGCGATTTCGCCCAGCGCCGTAACGCCCAGGGCCGACGATTCGAAGATGCCCTTGGCAATGGGATCGGAAGGCGCGGTTCGCTGTTGACGAACTTGAACGACCTGTCGAATCCAATCGGCGAACGCCATTCCCGGCGTTCCCAACGGGGTGAGCAGATCGCTGAACTCTAAGTGTGTATGAGGATTGATGAGGCCCGGCAATAGTGCAACATTGCCCAAGTCTTGAGCCGCAGCGCCAAATTCGCGTGCGACCAGCGACGATTCGTCGCCGATGGCAACGATGCGATTGCGATCGACCGCCACGAGACCGTCGCGGAGCGGGGGGCCGTCGACTGGAAATACATAGCGGGCGCGAAGTACAAGCATGGCAGTGCGAAACTATTCGACTGGAAGCGCCTGGGTAAACCGCAAGCGCCTCAATCGTCAGGCGTTCAATTCGGCGACCCGGCGCTCGATGGATTCTTCGATCGCCTCTTCGTCGCTTTTGCGGTATGACAGATCGGAGAATTTTACCAACAACCAACCGGCGACAATTAATCCGAACCCGAAAACCCACCACTGATAGATGAAATCGTCCTTGCCGAGATCTTGGATATACGGCCGAAACTGTGTTTTCAGTTCTGGATCTCCATAACAATGCAGTACGATTACGGTTGATGCATTGTGCGTAAAATGAAACAGCATCGCTGGAAAAATACTTCCCGACTGCACGGCCACGTAGCCAATGACCGCGCCAACGATCGACGTGACCAACGATTGTTGCAGCACAGTATGCGTAATGCCAAACATGATACTGCTCAACGCAATCGCCCGCCATTTATGCCCAAGGTGACGCAGGCCCGACAGAATGAACCCGCGAAATGCCAACTCTTCGCAAACAGCCGGCAACAGCGCAATCAACACGAGACTCGCAAAGAGGCCCGGCTGGTGTTTTCCAAACAGTTCTATCGAGTCCTTCAACGACTCCGGCAACGGATACAATTGCACGATCGCCGATTGCAATAGCTTGACGGCCGGATGCAGGGCGAGCGCCAAGAGAACCGCTCCTGGCATCGTCCACCATTTCGGCATTCGCAGCGACAAAGTCTGACCAGGACTTCGCGTGAGCATCACGGTCATCAATAGAGCCGGCGTGGCGATAACAACCAATTGCGTCACGATAATTTGCATCGCGAGCTGCGCCGTTGGGTCGCGGTCGGCGAAAATTGGTGATTGAATCGCCAGGCTGATGAAAAAGCGGATGAGCAGTATCATCACGCCGCAAAATAGGGCTTCTGACACACTGGGCGTATCGCCGCGGTCGCGCCGCAAGTGTTGCAGCCACAGGCCCAAATCGAGCCGCTCGCTCTCGCGAAAGAGTACGCTTTCTTGGTTGAATTGATCCACGGCCCAGCGGACGGCGATCACGCAGCACACAAGCGTGACGCCCACCACCGGCACGATAAACGGCAGTACTGCGGAATAGTTTCCTTCGAGCAGCGACTTGAGCAGCAACATCAACCCGGTAATCGGAATCAGGCTGTTGCCGAGCGTCAATTCCACGCCCGGCGCCATCGGCAGGATCACCAGCGGCAATGTGATCAGCACCAGCGGCATCAAATAGTACTGACCCTCCTTGCTGCTGCGGGCAAATGACGCCAGCGCAATGCACAACGCGCCAAAGAGCGCCGAAACCGGCGCCAAGGCAATCACCAGCCACAGGAACGACAGCAGCGGCGGCAAGCCAAATCGATCGGTCACGTCGGGAAGCGGTATATTAGCAATCACGAATCCGCCCGTGACGCCCATACTCATCAAGTTCAGCAAACTGGTTGCCACGCTGAATAGCATCACGGTGAGCAGCTTGCCGGTAACAATTTCGCTGCGTAATGCGGGGCTGGAAAGCAGCGTTTCCAATGTGCCGCGTTCTTTTTCGCCGGCGCACAGATCAATTGCCGGGTAAAAAGCCCCCGTCAGCGCCCAGATCAAGAGCACGAAGGGAAGAATCTTCGACCACAACGCCGCGCTGCGTTGCTGCGGCTCAGCAATGTCGGTCGAGGCAAATTCCACCGGCCTGGCGGCCGCCACCGGCAGGTTCGAATCGTGTAGATTTTGTTCGCTGACCGCGAAGGCCCAATTGCGCAGCGCCGTAAACGCGCGAACGTGGGCCAGCCGCGATTTCTCAATTGCGGTACTGTACACGATTTTCGGCCGTGGCACCTGGAGTGGAGCGGCATCGGCTGTTGTAGCATTTCCACGATGAGCCAACTCGGCCCGCAATCCATCGAGCCGTTGCCGAAAATTCGCCGGAAACTCGACCGCCAGTTCGTAATTGCCCTCTTGAACCAGTTTGCGAATTCGCGCTTCGGCCTGTGCCGGACCGGCCGCATCGGCCACATCGGCATACGGCTCGAACGTGATTTCACATAAATTGGACTTCTTTTTCTCGGCTTCGGGCAGCCAGCGGGCTTGAAAATGATCTCCTTCCACCAGTGGAGGCAATCCATCTAAGTTCGGAAGCCCGACGATCAGGATCTTGCTGGCTTGCTCGCGCATGAACTGGGAAACCTGGAACAGGCTCATTCCCAGCAGTGGATACAGCAGCAGTGGGAGTACCGCGATCATGAACAGAGTGCGCCGGTCGCGCAATTGGTCGCGCACCTCGCGGAAAAAAATCAATTTGACGTTCGACCACTGCATTCAAGGGTTCAGAGTTCAGGGTTCAGGGGGCCGTAGCCAGAAAGTCGAGGGCCGGGCGCGACAGCCTGCGCCATGTCGCCTTTGATCGTGTTGGCCGGCCGACTCGTTATGCTACCTTGGACTTTGTCGCTTCGTCGTGCCGCGAAATGAGTTGAAAAAATAGTTCTTCCAAATCGTGCTGTTCGTGTTGATTTCGTAGCTGCTCCAAAGTTCCATCGGCCAGGATCGAGCCTCGGTGGATGATCGCGATTCGGTCACAAAGCTTTTCCGCTTCCCGCATAATATGGGTTGAGAATACGATGCACTTGCCTTGTTCGCGTAGTTCGGAGATGGTTTGCAGCAGTGCTCGCGACACCAGCACATCGAGCCCTGAAGTGGCCTCGTCGAACACTAAAATCGGCGGGTCATGAACGAGCGCCCGCGCGATCGAAACCTTTTGCTTCATGCCGGTTGACATTTTCGAGCCGAGCAAATCGCGAATGTCGTTCATTTGCAATCGCTCGAAAATTGATTCCATCCGCATCTTGAGCGCGCCCCGTTCCATGCCATGCAAACGCCCAAAGTATTCGACCAGTTCCCAGGCCGTCATGCGATCATAGACTGCCGTGTTGGCCGAAATGAAGCCAATTTGACGCCGGACCATCGCAGGCTGGGTAAGCACATCGTAGCCGTTCACCGATACGGTGCCGGACGTTGGCCGGAGTACCGTGCTCAGAATTCGCAGGGCGGTGGTCTTTCCGGCGCCGTTGGGGCCTAGTAATCCGAAGATTTCACCTGCGGCGGTATAGAAACTGACGTCGTTGAGCGCCACCAGCTTGCCCCGGCGCAAGTCGTCGTAGCACTTCGTCAAATGGCGGGCGTGAATCACTGGGGGAAAACCGTTTCCTGCGCGGATCGCTGCTTCGATCGCGCCAATTCGATTCGAAAAGCCTACCCTTTAGTTTACTCCAGAGAGCCGTCTGCCTAATAGTTGCACTAGCGACAATTCGACGATTGGCACTCGCCGAGTTTGGTGGAGAGCCGATTTTGCAGGTAAACGCACTTGTGCGATATGTTCCGCTGGTCTCCGCGGCTGTCCAGACGCCGCGCTGTCGGCGTGCCGGGTGGACCGAGAAATCGACATCCTCGACGCTTGCGACGGGCTGCATGGCGTACGGCCGACTGCCTCAATGGCCGCAGTCGCGAAATTATTCATTCGGTTTTTTTCAGAATGGGTTCCGCAAGCTCATTCCGACCGTTTCAGCACCATGTTTTGTGTGAGTGCCGCCATCGATTGTTCGAATTCACGCTGATAGGCGGCATACTCCGACGCGGGATAGCGGCCGGCCGCTAGATGCAGTTCGTAGTCAATGTGCGTACCGTTCGGCCTAGCGGCGGTTTGCAGCTTCCAGGAGGAATATTTCGATTGGTGTTGGCGATTTGTGCCGGCGGGCAATTCAGCTTGGAAACCGGCAGGTGTGAGAAGCTCTACCTCACTGAAAAAGTCGAGTGGAAACTCCACGGCAAATGGAGTGCGACGTTGTGGCAAGGGTTGCACTCCAAGGTACATCTGCTCCCACAATGCGGGCACTTGTCCCAGCAGGCTTTCACCGACGACGTGAAAGCGGTTTCGGACCGCATAGGTCGCTTTGAACACCAGCGGCTTGTCGAGGTCCGCCAGATGCTCGATATCGAGCGATTGAATCTGCATCGTGCCACCCAGTGGAGAAAGTTCATCTTGCAAAATCGCGGCGCGATTGGCGGCGGGGGCCGCTTTGAACAAATTTCGCAGGAAGGCCGCATGATAACCCTCGACAGTGACCGTTTCCGTCACCGAGGCGTCGGCATTGTTTTCTAGTCGCACGCTGCGAGCGACGTGAATGCGGCTGCTATCGGCCGCGTACGGCGGCAATTCGATCAGCCGCGGTTGCCTTTCGTCGAGCACCAAAACTGTTGAGCCGCCGAGATCGAGCGGCACGCCGATGGAAAGCAAATCGCTGTCTTTGTCGGTGCAGTCGAGGAATCGATTTATTGCTGGCGCGTAAACCATCATGTGATTGAACTGTTCCAACGACGGAAATTCCGCACTCACGGGCTCAACCAAATTCGCCAGCACAAGTTGCGCTTCGATGCCCACCGCCTTCAGCAGTTGCACCAACAGCAGCGAGTGATCCTTGCAATCGCCGTAGCTATTTTTGAGCACCTTAGCGGCCGGATTGGGAATGCGAGCCCGACTGCCGAATTCGATCGCTTTATAGGTCAGATGGCTTTGAACATACCGCGTCAACGCGGCCAACCTCGCCTCATCGCTTTGGGCATCGGCGACCAATTTTTGGGCCAGTTCCTCAATCGATGCATCGGTCGTGAAGCGATCCGCAATTTGAGCGAGATACGCTGTGACGAGCTGCTCCCAGCTAGCGGTCGCTGAACCAATCCGTACGTGTGGTAGAAACGCCAGCCGCGGCTGCGCCAGCGGCTCTGCGCGAAAGACCGGCGGTCGCTCGATCGACCAGGCAAGACCATCTTGCAGCGGCGACAGCTTCACGCCGTCCGAGGCAAAGTGCTTTATTTCTCTTTCATCGGCGCGCACGTACAGTGCCGCTGACAGCACCGGGACATCCGATGAAAAAATGTGCGCAGTTTGGGGAAATTCGCCGGACGGAGATCGGTCGCTGCGAGTGAGCACCAGTTCGATTGTGCGGCCGATTTGCAAACCCGGCACGGGAATATTCAGCAGTTTGCCATGCGTGGCAGGCTGGCTGCGCGTGCCATCAATGACGTAATAGTCGCTTGGTTTGCCGACGGCAATTTGTTTTCCCCTATCGTCGAGGACGCGCAAGCTGTTCACGTATAGTTGCTCTCCGAGCGGATCGAACGGCACTTGAATGGTACTGAATCGCACGACGCCGTTGGCGTCGAAAACGCGGATGGTGCGGCGGTCAGTAAGCTTGAATTGTTTGGCGGGCTCGAACAGAATGGCGACGCGACGCTCGAGATAACACGCGCCGTAAGATTTGAGGTCGGCATCGCCATCGGTCGGCGAGGCGGTCGCGACGAGTTGCTCCGGCCAAGCGACGGGATCAATCGGTTCATTGACGGCGATGTTGCTTCCTTCTCCCAACACGCCTGCGATTACGGCCAGGAGGTCTTGGGCGTCGCGATGGGCAGGTTCGCGTTTCAGCACCGCTTCGAGCGAGGAGCGCGCTTCGGTATACCAGCGCAGCGTATATTGACAGCGCGCCTGCAACCAGTAGGTGTGTGCGGTATCGTATCGGTTCACGAGCAGTTCATCGCACGTCTGCAAAGCATCTTGGAAGCGTTCGGTCGCGATGAAGCATTCGATCAATTCATATTCCAACTCGGCATCGAGCGGCCGGTTTTGCCGCAGGGCCATCAGAATGCTAATCGATTGTTGGTGGTTGCCACGCTGCCGGTAGAGCGAAGCTTGCAGCTTGCGAATCGCGAAGGATTCTTGAGCCTTTAGAAATCCTGCCGTCGTTGTCATCGCTTCATCCAAGCGGTTGTTCTTGACCAGCAGCGCAACATATTGAGCAAACGGCCCTTCACTGCGATATCCTGCCGCAAACAGCGATGCATAGGCCGCCAGTGCTGCGTCGATTTGGCCTGTCTCCGTCAGCAAATAGGCTCGGGCAGCCCATAGATCGGGCTGATCGGGGAAACGTCCAAGGTTGCGATCCAGTTCCGCCAGCGCTTCCCGATGCCGATTCAATTCGATTTGCGAATTGACGAGATTCATCAGTATTGCCGGGTCGCTAGGACGCAATTCAAACGCGCGGCGAAATGCTTGAATGGCCCCTCCATAGTCGCGCGCGTTAAATGCGAACATTCCCAGATCGTTGTAGATAATGCTGTGCGATTGACGCTGCGGTTCGCTTAGCGCATTTGCGACTGGCGCGATCGGCATGACATCGTCAAACGAGATTCGCGAGAGCAGGCCGGCCAGATCGAGCGCACTGGACGCGGTCGTTCTGGCGGCGGCCTCGTCCAGCCATGCCGCCACGAGATATGCGAATTCGCCGCGGCGCAGTAGCCACAGTTGATATTGGTTCGGCGCGCCGGCGACCTCGCGCCGCAGCCGAAAGCCGTGCCCCGTAGCGCCATCGTGGTTGACGATTTGAAAGTCGATAAGTCTATCGTTGGGGTAACTGATGCCCAGTCGGGCAAGCAATGCGTAGTCGATTGCTTCGGGTCGCGGATCAACTCCATTCAGCCAAACGGGAAGGATGAGCAGCCGCGCATAACTGCCGAGCAATGCCCCCCATTCGGCTTCAGGAACCACTTCGCCAAGATTCTCCCATCGCGACCATTCCGTTCCGCTCAACGCCACGGTGTAACCATACCAAGCGGAATGAAACTTGCCCGCTGGCTTTGGTCCTGGAGGTAAATCGGCGACGGCAACTTCGCCCCGTGGGCCTTTCCGATTCTCGTTGGCAGCGGGCTTGACCGCCTCATTCCGGACAGCCGCACCCGTCGGCTCCCTAGGCGCTTTGATGACAAGCGGCACAGGCGGGCGTGCTTGATGTTGACTCAGGCTGACCGTCACCAGCGAAACCAGCGCGATCAGCGCCACGGAGGCAAGCGTCCACGCAAGCCGACGCCGCAATGAGGGAGAAGAAGTTCGAGTCGCCGACACGGTGCATCCTTCCCTTGCACACGCCCGGCGCAAAATCCCTTCCGCTGATCTGACGGAAGATGCCCGGAGTGCGCGTCATAAACTGGCAGCTTGCCCACCAGTCGAAATTCGACCGAATTGAACGCAGTGAACTCAGATTGCCCGACGATATCTGCCGCCGACCGGCCCGCCACTAGCTATCATTCTGGCAGGCGTCGGATATTGCGTCAACGGCGAGCATTTTTCCGGCAACGAAGGCCTGCTGATCTCCAGCTCGCGGGAGCGAAATCTGACGCACGCAAGTTGATCGAGCATGCCCCATGCGATATGGTATACGGCACACGAAGCGGGATAAAATCTGCCAAGCCAGATACTCAAATCTCGCTCCTTTTGCCATGGAGGGACGAATCGTGTCGCTGGTCAAACGCTGCAAAGGTCAAATCTCGTCGGCGGACTGGAGTAAGGGACAGGCGTATTTCCAGGTTGGGGCGGTGAGGCGAATTCACGTCCACCCGACGTCTCTTTCAGCCTCGGTGATCGGCACTCGAAGTTACCAAGTCGTGCTCAACTGGAGCCAGGCGCTCTCGCGCCACATCTTACAAGTCGCTTGCTCTTGCCCGCGATTCGCCGACATGGGCATTTGTAAGCACATCGCGGCAATGCTGCTAAAAGCAGACGAGCAGGGGTTCGATCAGCGTGTCCCGGGGGGCTTCCCCCTAACCGTGATCGATTTCGAGGAATTGGATACGGCTGACGATGACCAGCTCGACGACGAGGATGACGGCGACGATCGCAGAGATGAAGAAGTCAATTTCCCTGGAATGACGGTCCACCCGCAGCACTCAGTTGATACGGAGCGGCGGTCACCCAAAAAGACTATGGTTGCTAAATCTGAATTGAACCGACAATTCAATAAACTGGCCAGGACATTTCATGAGTTCGACTGGCAGCGTATGAACGCCGCTACGCGGAAAAGCAAGCGCCCGCTGCAAACGCTCTTTTTCGTCCTCGATACGTCCGCCCTGTACAACGGGCAATTGATCATCGAGTTTTGGCATTGCCCGCTCCTCAAGAACGGTCAACCGGGGGTGCCGAAGGTACGAACCGTAGATCTGACGACGGCGGCCGACATCGAAGATTCCGAAGAGCGCGAGTTGCTGATGCTATTGCTCCACTGCGGTTCGCCCGTCTACAGTGCCGGTGGCTACTACCGTTACAACAGTGGAATCTCTTCTCGGATGTCGCGCCTGACATTGCCGGAGGCGATGTACGACTTGCTCTTGCCACGGCTTTGTGCGACCAGGAAATTTGGCCCGCGGCTGCCCGGCGCCAATGCGCCGGATGTCGACAGGCCGTTGGCGTGGGACAGCGGCCCACGGTGGGAATTCCGCTTGTTCACTTCGCAGATCTCCAAAAATTCATGGAAGCTGTCTGGAGAGCTTTTTCGACCTGGAGAAACGCTGCAACTTGACCAGATTGAGCTCATGACATCGTTCGGGCTCCTGCTGCTTTCCGATCGGTTAGCTCGCTGGAATCCGGGTAACGATTGGCCGTGGGTGCTCCATTTGCGCCGCGAAGGATCAATCGTGGTGACGAAGTCGGAGATCGATGCGGCGGTCGAAAAATTTTACACGCTGTCCGGGCTACCGCCGTGGGAATTGCCTGCCGAGTGGAAGTGGCGTCAAGTTTCGATGCCTCCGCAGCCTTGTATTCGGCTGAGCCGTCCAAAGAACGCTCTGCCAACGACGGAGTTTACCGCTGTGGTCTCGTTTCGATATGGTGAACAAGACATAGCGGGGGACGATCCACAGGCAGCGATCGTCGATCGTGCCGCCAAGCAAGTTTTCGTCCGCGATCGAGCGGTCGAAAGCAGCTATTCTGAATCGCTCAGAGGCCGCGGCTTTCGCAGATCGTACTATTGCGATTCCGAATTCGTCTTGCCGCCCAACAAGTTTATGCCCACGGTCGAGCGGTTGATTGCCGACCATTGGCATGTCGAAGCCGAAGGGCAACCGGTGCGGACCCCCGGTGAATTCAACATTAGCGTCACTTCCGGCATCGATTGGTTCGACCTCTCGGCCCAATGCGATTTCGGCGGCGTCAGCGCCACCCTTCCCGAACTGCTCGCCGCGGTTCGCCGCGGGCAGAATTTTGTGATGCTCGGCGATGGCAGCCGCGGCATGTTGCCGCAAGAATGGCTACGCCGGTATTCGTCGCTGGCCGACTTGGGCCAGCCGCAAGAATCCGTCGTGCGTTTTACTGCGCCGCAGGCCGCGATTCTCGACGCGCTATTGGCCGCGCAGCCCAAGGTCGAATATGACGTCGCCTTCACGCGAATCCGGCGGAAACTGCAACAATTCGATGGTATTGCGCCGCAATCCGAACCCGCTACGTTTCAAGGCACGCTGCGCGAATATCAGCGAGAAGGCTTGGGGTGGCTGCACTTTTTGCGCGAATTCGGCTACGGTGGCTGTTTGGCCGACGATATGGGTCTAGGCAAGACGGTGCAAGTGCTGGCGCTATTGGAATCGCGCCGCAAGCGTCAGCGGAGAAATGGCGATGGGAAGAACGGTCGATCGAATGGCGGCAATGGCCACCGCCCTTCGCTAGCTGTCGTTCCCAAGTCGCTGGTATTCAATTGGCTCGATGAAGCGAAACGGTTTACGCCACATTTGCGCACTTGCGACTTCACGGGTTTGCTGCGCGGCCAATTG
>JADZDJ010000032.1 GCA_020851115.1 Pirellulales bacterium | reverse complement strand
GATGACAATACCGTGTATGGCAAACCCGGAAATGTACATCGCACATACCAAATTGCCGTCCTTTCGCAATTGAAGTTGCGTGGATTGGGTAACTGCCTATTTCCTCTAAAGTTAGCGCTGGCCCTGGGCTACGACGGGCGTGTTGCTAGGGATCGGCGACAATGCCTCAAACACGTTCTCACCCGAGCGGGATGAATTCTCGCGAGCACAAGATGCGTCGTGGGAAAGGGTATCGAAAGCTGTAAGCCCTCGAAATCCAGGGCTCTTCGCTTTGTCCGGGGAGCTTCCGAAATTGCAATCCGGCTGGAATTACTGCATAAACTTTCTCTCAGCAGTCTGTGTGTTACAATATAATACATGAGCACTCTCACCCTCCGCATCCCCGACGACCTCAAGGAACAACTTGAGGAACTGAGCCGACAGTTGCAGCGGCCGACGAGCGAACTCGTGCGAGAATCGCTGCGCCGATACATCGTTACCGAGCATCTCAAGGCAATCCGCCGCGTGACTGTTCCGCTGGCGGAAGCGCAGGGGTTTCTGACTGACGAGGACATTTTCAAGGTCGTCTCTTGAGGATTGTTCTCGATACGAACGTGCTGCTGGCCGGGATCGCGACGCACGGGATCTGCGAAGGACTGTTAGTAATCTGCCTTCGCAACCATTCGGTCGTGATTTCAGAGCACATCTTGATCGAGCTCGCCGAGCACTGCATCGGGAAGTTCAAAGCCACCGAAGAACAGGCCGCGGCCGTTGTTGAAATGCTCCGCCAACAAAGCGACATGGTTTCTCCAGCGCCCGTTTCCTCGGACGCATTCGCTGACACTGATGACTTGCCCATCTTGGGAACGGTTGTCGCTGGTCAGGCCGACTACCTGGTTACTGGCGATAAATAACTCTTGGCGTTGGGCGACTTTCAAGGGATACCAATCCTTTCGCCCCGCGAGTTCTACGACCGCATCCGCGTGAGCGATTGACCATCGTTCCGCTTTCCGCCCCGTGAATTTCTCCCAGCGCTGGACGATCACGTCGCAGTACAACGGGTCGAGTTCCGTGAGGAACGCCTTCCGCCCAGTCTGCTCGTAGCCGATGAGCGTCGAGTCGCTGCCGCCGAACAGGTCGAGCACGTTGGCGCCGCTAAGCGACGAGTACTGGATCGCCCGCACGGCGAACTCGACCGGCTTCTCTGTGAGATGCACCAACGAATCCTCCTCCACCACCTTGGCCTGAGCTTACCCAGCCGTCTACGAAAAACCGATCTGTAGTGGAAAAACTACCCCGCCTCGCATTGCGGCGCAAGGACTTACGTCGATAGTTGGGGAAGTAGGGCTAGCTCGGCGGTGGTTTTCTCAGGCTGCCGATTCGATTATGATGGTGAGGTGCCGTCTGGCTTGGCGGATGCGATATGCCTCACTTGGCTCGCGACAGTCCATGACCGGAATATGCTAATGTACGCGAGATCGACGATTCGGCTCTGGTCCTCGACGCTCAACGTTGCCGCAGTCGTTGCACTAGCGGTTGGCGGTGCAGCGGCTGAGGAAGCAAAGGTAAAATTCTCGCGTGAAGTCCGGCCCATTCTTGCCGGCAAGTGTTTGAAGTGTCACGGGCCAGACGAAGCGCAGCGGCAGTCGGGGCTGCGGCTGGATCAGCGAGAAGCGGCCATCGGTAAGGGAGATTCCGAGCGTCTTGCGATCCTTCCTGGCAAGCCAGACGAAAGCGAACTGATTCGACGAATCTCTTCAACCGACGCATCGGAAATCATGCCGCCGCCGGAAGAGAAGAAGCCGCTCACGCCGGAGCAGATCGACACGTTGCGGCGATGGGTCGAACAAGGGGCGGAGTACGAGTCGCACTGGGCATTTGCGACGCCGACGAAGCCCGAAGTGCCGCGAGTGGAAGGAGCCAAGGGCTCTGGGTTCGGAGTTCAGAGTTCAGAAGCGAATGGGCAGAATCCCGCGAGCAACAAGGATTCAGCATCCAGGATCCAGACGCCGGCCTTTCGCGTTTTCAATGAAATCGATGCGTTTATTTGCGATCGGCTGCAGCGCGAAGGTCTAACAATGTCGCCGGCGGCCGACAAGGCGACGCTGCTGCGGCGGGTGACGTTTGATTTGACGGGCCTGCCGCCGACGATCGACGAACTCGAGGCGTTTCTGTCGGACGACTCGCCCAACGCCTACGAAAAGGTGGTCGATCGACTGCTCCATTCATCGCGCTACGGCGAGCGGATGGTGCTCGAATGGCTCGATGCTGCGCGATATGCCGATACGAACGGCTATCAAGGAGACCAAACGCGAACGATGTGGCCGTGGCGCGATTGGGTGATTAAGGCACTCAACGACAACATGCCGTTCGATCGGTTCACGATCGAGCAGCTTGCCGGCGATCTGCTGCCGGGCGCGACGCTGGAGCAGAGAATTGCCACCGGCTTCAATCGCAATCATCCACTCAACGGCGAAGGAGGCCGCATTCCGGAAGAATCGCGCAATGACTATGTCATGGACCGCGTCGAAACGCTCGGCACGGTATGGCTCGGCCTGACGATCGGCTGCTGTCGCTGCCACGACCACAAGTACGATCCGGTAACGCAGCGCGAGTATTACCAGCTTTTCGCGTATTTTAATCAAGTTGCCGAGATCGGGGGCGTCGATGCCGGCGGCAACGCCAAGCCGGTGATGCGCATGGACACCGCGGACGTGAAGCAGCGATTGGCCGGGCTGCGCGGCGGATTAGAAGCAGCGCAGCAAAAGCTCGACAACGTGCTATCGCAAATGGATGCTGGCCAGGCCGACTGGGAACGTACGCTCACCGACGACGACCTTCAAAATTTGCCGCAGCGGATCCGCCGCGCCTTGACGACCGCTAGCGACCAGCGCACTCAGGACGATCGAAACGCGATCCAAGACTTCTATCGCGACGAATTGGCCAATGACCGAAAGCTGTATCAAGAGGCGAAGCGCGCGCGGCGGGAATGGGACGAGTATGAACAAAAAATCCCCGAAACGATGGTGATGGAAGAGCTGCCGCAGGCTCGCGAAACGTGGATACTCATCCGCGGCATTTACGACAAACACGGCGATCGAGTCGAGGCTGGCGTGCCGTCGATTTTGCCTCCGCTGCCGGAGGGGGCGCCGAAAAACCGGCTGGCGCTGGCCAAATGGCTGGTCGATCCGGCCAATCCGCTGACCGCCCGCGTGACCGTGAACCGTTATTGGCAGATGTTCTTTGGCACGGGGCTGGTGAAGACGGCCGAAGACTTCGGCGTGCAAGGCGAGTTTCCTTCCCATCTCGAATTACTCGACTGGCTCGCCGTCCGGTTCATTGAAAGCGGCTGGGACGTGAAGGCCATGCATCGCCTGATCGTCACCAGCGCCGCGTATCGCCAATCATCCAACGTGACCTCGGAATTGGAACAAGTCGATCCGGAAAACCGCTTGCTTGCTCGCGGCCCGCGATTTCGGCTGTCGTCTTATGCCCTGCGCGATCAAGCGCTGGCTGTCAGCGGTTTGCTCGTCGAAAAAGTCGGCGGCCCGTCGGTCAAACCGTATATGCCCGGTGGAGTTTGGGAAGATGCCAGTTTGGGAAAAATCAGTTACGAGCGAGACAAGGGAGATGGACTATACCGGCGGAGCTTGTACACGTTCTGGCGTCGTATTGCCAGCCCCACGATGTTTTTCGACGCCTCGTCGCGGCAGATTTGCACCGTACGCGTGCCGCGGACTAACACGCCGCTGCAAGCGCTGCTCTTGATGAACGATGTGCAACACGTCGAAGCGGCACGAAATCTGGCTTCGCGGGCGATGGAAAAATGCGACGATGCCGATCAGCGGCTCGATTTGGCGTTCCGGCTCTGCACTGCGCGGCACGCCACCGACAAAGAGCAGGAAATGCTGCTCGCGGCGCTCGAAGATTTCCAAAAACATTTTCGCGACAACAAAGACGCGGCCGAAAGGCTTATCCACGAAGGCGATTCACCGCGACCGAAAGACATCGACCCGCAAGAGCTCGCAGCCTATACAATGGCCATCAGCTTGATCATGAATCTAGATGAAACGTTGACGAAAGAGTGACCGCCGCGGCGGCCTCGAGCCGCCGACGCGGATCATCATCCTACATGCGGCGGTTCGAAGACACCGCTACTCCGCCATGCACCCTTTTTACGAACATCAACTGCTCGCGACCCGTCGCACTTTTCTCGGCGGCGCGGGTTTAGCGGTTGGAGCGACGGCGCTCGGCAGCCTGCTGGCTGCCGACGGTCGTGCCGCTGCGAATTCCGCGGCACCTGCGCGCGCCGGCGGCTTGCAGAGTGTGCCGCACATCACTCCAAAGGCCAAGCGGGTGATCTATCTGATGATGTCGGGGGCGCCTTCGCAGGTGGATCTATTGGATTACAAGCCCAATCTCGTGCCGCTGCGCGGTGAAGAATTGCCCGAATCGGTCCACATGGGGCAGCGCCTCACGACGATGACGTCGGGGCAGAAAAACAAAGCCGTGCTGCCGAGCATCAGTCCTTTCCGCCGGCGCGGCCAAAGCGGCGCGTGGATTTCCGATTGGCTCGAACACACCGGCTCGATCGCCGACGATTTGTGCATCATAAAATCGATGCACACCGATGCGATCAATCACGCTCCAGCCGTTACATTCTGGCTGACGGGCGCGGAATTGCCCGGCCGCCCCAGCACCGGCGCCTGGCTCAGCTATGGCCTGGGAAGCGAAAGCGCCGATCTGCCGGCGTACATTGTGCTCACGTCGCGCGACAAAGAAGCCTCGTGCGGTCAGCTTTTTCTGGAACATTACTGGGGCAACGGTTTTTTGCCGTCGCGCTTTCAAGGGGTCAAGTTCCGTTCGGGGACGGATCCAGTGCTGTATGTAAGTAATCCCGACGGCGTCGACGCAAAGACTCGCCGCACCTGGCTCGATTACCTCGGCAAGCTGAACGAGCAAAAAATGCACGCGGCCGGCGACCCTGAAATCGCCACCCGCATCGCCCAATACGAAATGGCCTACCGCATGCAGTCCTCCATTCCGGAATTGGCCGACATCAGCGACGAGCCAGACCACATCCTCGACATGTACGGCCCGCAAGTTCGCGAGCCGGGATCCTACGCCCGGAACTGCCTGCTGGCTCGCCGTCTGTCGGAGCGCGGCGTGCGGTTCATTCAACTGATGCATAGCGGCTGGGACCAGCACAGGAATTTGCCCACGCAACTCGTCGTGCAGTGCAAAGACACCGACCAGCCGTCGGCCGCACTGGTGAAGGATCTGAAACAGCGCGGCCTGCTGGACGACACGATTATCGTCTGGGGGGGCGAATTTGGCCGCACAGTGTTCGCTCAAGGAAACATCGACGACCCGAAAATTCACGGCCGCGATCATCATCCTCGCTGTTTTGCCATGTGGCTTGCCGGCGGCGGCTTCAAGCCGGGGCAAAGCTATGGCCAGACCGACGATTTCAGCTACAACGTCGCGGAAAACCCGGTCAGCTTCTTCGACCTGAACGCCACGATCTTGCACCAACTGGGCATCGACCACGAGCGTCTCACCTTCCGCTTTCAAGGCCGCGATTTCCGCCTGACGGATGTACATGGAAAAATTGTCGGTGACTTGCTCACGTAGGGAGAATTGACAGGTTTTCTAGTAAACGTACTGCTTTCCAGCAGTTGTTTCGGCGACTAGAATATCCATCGGCTCATTTGCATTGAGAGCGGATCGATCAGATAAATTGCGAAAAAGTTATTGAGGCCCAGCCATGAAAATAATGCTTGCCAGCTTTGCGTGCGCTGTGTTGGTTTCTGTATCGACCGCCAACATCGGCCACTGCGCCAGTGGCAGTTCCAAGCCCAGCCAAGACGGCTGGGTCAACATGTTCGACGGCCAGACGCTCAAAGGCTGGAAGGTTAGCACCGATCACCCCGAGAGCTTCAAAGTGGTCGATGGCGCGATCGTGGCCAACGGCGACGTCGCCCACTTGTATTACGAAACGGAGAAGCCGTTCGTGAATTTCGAATTCGAGGCCGACGTGATGACCAAGCCCAAGAGCAACTCGGGAATTTATTTTCACACCAAGTACCAAGATGTCGGCTGGCCAAAGTACGGCTATGAATGCCAGGTGAACGCCACGCACGACGACCCGAAGAAGACGGCCAGCCTGTATGGCGTCGAGAACCTGGCGAAAGCGCCACACGACGACAATGAGTGGTTTAAGTACGATATTCGCGTCGAAGGGCGGCATATTGTCATCAAGATCAACGACAAACTGGCGCTCGACTATACCGAGCCGGCGGGAAAGAAGCCGGGCGAGGATTTCACGCGCGTCGTCGATCGGGGGACGATCGCGTTGCAAGCGCACGATCCCGGCAGCACGGTGATGTATAAGAATTTGCGGATTCGCAGATTGCCGTGACGCAGGGCGATTTGCCATGAGCGACGAGCGGCGAGCATTCTGAAAACAGCGAATTACTAAACGCTATCCCAGCAGCCCCGCAAGTTCGCACAGGTTTGCCGCCATCACAGGTTGCGGGCAGCTCCAGACCAAAAAGAACAGCGCCTCGCGGCACCAGCGGCCAGCCGGATGATTGGCGAGGTAGCCGCTCCCTTTGGCGGCTGCCAGGGCGGCTTGCGTGGCTCGCAGCACGAGGCTGTTGGCTCGCCTGCGAAGGTCGTCCGACGAGCAAGCGGCGTTGCCGGCCGCCAAGTCTACCAGTTGGCGCTGGACGCTCTCCAGTTCGCTTCGCAAATTGGCCGTCGGCTCGGCCAAATCGGCCCGCTGCTCGCTTTCATGCTCCAAAAACTCGATCGCGGCCGTCGCCAAACCCACCGCCAGCGCCGATGTTTGCAGCCCGCCCGTTTTCGTGCCGCCGCGGCCCGCCATCACATTCTGTGAAGGGCCATCGAGCAGCCACTGACGGCCGACGTGGACCTTGTTGCAATCAAAGCGTCCCGTGTGGCTCGCGGTTAGCCCCACAAGCTGTGAGTGCGGCAGCGCATGGACGCCCGGCAGCGAGGTGGGCAAAGCCAGCAACACCTGCCGGCCGTCGTCGAGAGTCGCTCCGATCACCACGGTGTTGGCGTGCGCTCCGCCCGTAACCCACGGGCTGTATCCGTCCAGCACAAACCCATCCTCTGACTGCCACACTTGCAATACCGGCTTGGCCAAATGCCGCCGGCTAGTGGTCAAATGTGAAATGCCGACGGTGGCGAAGGCCGACCCCTCGACGAGCGCCGGTAGCAATTCTCGCTTGGCCGTTTCATTGCTGCATTCGACAATCCGCCGGACGGCCCCGCTGCGCTGTGTGAGAATGAAGGCAGTCGTCAAACAAGCGGCACCCAGCCGAATATAGCCTTGCACCAGTTGGCTCTCGCTCCAGCCAAACCCGCCCCACTCGGTTGGTACAAACCAGCGATAAACACCAGCCTTGCCCAGTTCTCGCAATTGCTCGCCAGGCCACTGGCCCGAGAAATCCAACTCGTTGGCGCGCTCCGCCAGACGGCGACAAAGGTCGTCGAACCCCGGATCTTCAGGAGCGATGATTAAATGGTGTTGCGCCACGATCAAGCATCGGTTAAGAGACAACCATCAACGGACCACACAATTCTGAATGGTATTCGTGCGACTTTCAAGCTTGAACCGCACATTCCAGGTCTTGAAATCGTTGGATTGAGCATTCACAAATTCACCGGCGCTGAACCGTTCCGCCATCATCGCCAACTTCGATTCGCTGGCGGCACCGTTCGTCGGCAACCGGCGCATCCGCGTGCATAAGCCATTGAACGACAAGCTCTGGCTTGTGGGCTGCACAACCATGTATTTCGACATTGGTGGCAAAATTCGACCGTTCGTTCGTTCAACGCTGTTCGATCGAATCATGGGCAGTTGTCCTTGTGCTGGGGGCAGCTTGGCATCGGGAGTGCCTGCTGTCAAAATACAATTCTGCATTTTCGCTGCGATCCCTTACGATTGGTCGACAACACCACCATGCCACAACTTCCGCCGCTGAATCCACCGATTCGACTGCTGATGGGCCCTGGCCCGAGCGACACGCACCCGCGCGTACTTGAAGCGCTCGCCAAACCGACGGTCGGCCATCTCGACCCCTATTACTTGGAAACAATGAACGGCATGCAGCAAATGCTGCGTGAAGTATTCCGCACCAAGAATGAAATGACGATGGCCATCAGCGGCACCGGGTCGGCTGGCATGGAGGCGGCCGTGGTGAACGTCATCGAGCCTGGCGATTCGATGCTGGTGTGCGTCAACGGCGTCTTCGGCGGGCGCATGGCCGATGTGGCCGCACGGGCGGGGGCCAAGGTGACAATCGTCGAACGGCCTTGGGGCGAAGCGTTTTCCGCGGCCGATTTACAGGACGCACTTGCGAAAGCGAAGCCAAAAGTTGTCGGCATTGTGATGGCCGAGACATCCACCGGTGTACGGCAGCCGCTGGAGGAGATTTCCCAGCTGATTCACGAGGCCGGGGCACTGTTGCTGGTCGATACCGTAACGGCGCTGGGCGGCATCCCGGTTGAAGTCGACAAATGGCAGCTCGACGTCGTTTATTCCGGCACGCAAAAGTGCTTGAGCTGTCCGCCGGGGTTGGCGCCGATCACCTTCAGCGATAAAGCCATGGAAAAAATTCGCGCCCGCAAGTCGAAAGTGCAAAGCTGGTATCTCGACGTGACGATGTTGTCGCAGTATTGGGGACAAGAGCGGGTTTATCATCACACCGCGCCGATCAATATGACTTATGGCTTGTATGTGGCGCTGCAGCTCTTGCTGGAAGAAGGCTTGGATAAATGCTTCGCCCGGCACGCCCGGCATCATGCGGCGCTCAAGGCTGGGCTGGCGGCGATCGGCATCGGCTACGCCGCACGAGCAGGATTTCAACTGCCCATGTTGAACGCTGTGAATATTCCCGCCGGAATCGACGACGTGACCGTCCGACGAGGTTTGCTCGACAGATTCGGCATCGAAATCGGCAGCGGCCTGGGGGCCTTCAAAGGCAAAGTCTGGCGCATCGGTTTGATGGGATACGGCGCTCGGGCGAATCATGTCTTGCTGGTGCTGGCGGCGCTGGAACAACTGCTGGCGGAACAAGGCGTAAAATTCGACCGTGGCGCGTCCATCGCGGCGGCCAATGATGCATACCGCGCTACAGACGGAGAATCGTCGTTGCCGGGCTGAAGCTGAATTTATTAGCGTCACCGCCGTGCGAGCGAATCGGCTTAACTATCAGCTTTGCCGGCCCAGTACGAGAAAAAATGCGTCGTGGCCTCTTTCCGACTTCATCGCGCAAGCGAGCGAGTCGAGCGTGCGCCGGCCGCCGCGTTCATCGAGCCAAGACATCAACTCACGGTCGACGGCCGATCGATGATGATGCTTGGCGGAGGAGCGATTGTGCTCGTCCACCATTGATAATCGTAATGAGGCGATCCGCGCAACTAACTTCTTATCTTTGGAGTGACGAGACAACTCGTCGAGTGCGGAGACGATGGAACGAATCGAGGTTGGGTTTCGCGGCAAGTTGCCTTTTGCTCCGGTGGACGCAGCCGAATTGCCCGCGGCCGCCGAAGCGCTCGAATTGGCCACCGCGCCGGCGGCTGCTGCCGGCGAACTCAAGGTGATCGTCGTCGAGCCGGATGTCACCGACACATTGTCGAACACGACCTTATTCATCAAGCTATTCGTATAATCGCGCGGCGTCAGCGCCAAGCCGTACAGCACCGCGGTGCCAAAGTTGCTGAACATGCGCGTGTCGAGCGTCTCCCAGGTCACGCCGTCGGCGGAGAGTTGGCTGGTAAAGGTGCTGCCGCTGCGCGAGACGCGGACCCAATAGGGCACTG
Source organism: Pirellulales bacterium (assembly GCA_020851115.1). Classification (GTDB taxonomy): domain Bacteria; phylum Planctomycetota; class Planctomycetia; order Pirellulales; family JADZDJ01; genus JADZDJ01. The sequence continues at coordinate 29,693 of JADZDJ010000032.1, read as the reverse complement.
TAACCGCCGTGCCGTAGGCGACCTCCGCTGCGCCGCCGCCGGTGCTGGTCCGGCGCTGCGCCCGAATGCTGGCGTCCGATGGTTGGCCCATCATCGAGGCGAATTTTGAGCTGGTGGCCGTCGAACTGCGAATCATCACGCCGCCGCGGGCATAATAGTCGGTGTTTTCGACCGAAACCACGCGTGCAGTCACCGTGGCGTTGCCGCTGAGCGAAACATAAGTGAAGCGGAACTGGTCGTTGCTGTTCCAAATATCAGTACCAGCGCCGATGATCGTCACCGTGCCGCCGCTGACGCCGACGGCCCCGGTGCGTGCCCCGCCGGTGGTGTTGATGCCGATGTCGGTCGATGTCCACAGGCTGGGCAGCGCCTCACCCGCGGGCGAGGCGGCGAAAATCGTCGCCGACACTCCCGGTACGCTGGCGTTGAGCGCCGTGACACGGTAATAGTATTTGTTGACCGGCGTCACGCTGTTGTCGGCGTAAGTCAGGCCAGTTTGACTGCTCGAAACCGTCGTCCAATTCGTATTATCGCTCGACTGCTCGACCTTATAACTGGTTGCGCCCGTGGCGGCGTTCCAGGAAATCGCCATTTGGTTCGCCGCCTGATTGGTAAACTGCAAGTTTCCAACGGCCGAGAGCCGAGTGAAGCCGCTGGCGATGCCCGAAGTGGCCGCATCCCCCAAAGCATCCACGGTGACGACGCGGTAATAATATTTCGTGCCCGCCGATAGCCCGCCGTTGACGTACATCGGCACGTTCTTGCCTAGCGTGGTCAGCGCCGTCCACCCCGTTGCGCCGTCGAGCGAGCGCTCAACGCGGTAACTCGTTTCGCCGCTGGCATCGGTCCAGTCGAGGATCAGTTGTTTATCCGTATACGAAATGACATTTAGCCGCGAGATTGCGCCGGCACGCGTGCTGGCGGAAACGATGCTGGAAGGGGTTGATACGGCCGCGCTGCCGCGCGTGCGAAGGCGATAGAAATACTGCAGATCTTCCGACAAACCGGTATCGGCATACGTAGTGACGCCCGACGCCGTCACGCCAATTTGCACAAAGTTGACGTTGTCGGTCGAACGTTCAACCGCGTAGCCGATTGGTGCGGAACCGAGGCTGTTTTTGACGATGTTATAATCCAAAATATCCACGACGCCGTCGTGGTTGGCGTCGGCCGGTGCGCCCGCGGCGCCGAAGTTGCCGAAGTTGGCTTTCACCATGTTTAGATCCGTGTTGTCGACGACCCCGTCGCCATTCACGTCTCCCAGTAAAACCAGCGCCTCCCACGACAGCTCCACGGTGTTCGTGCTGGCCGAAGTCACGGCCAAGTCAACCGGAGCGGCCAAGTCATTCAGCACCGGCGGAACGTTCAAGTTCCCGGTCACGGAAAGATTGCTATAGGTCGCCGTGCTAAGGCGAATATTGTTGTGCGACGTGGTCGCTAAGCCGATATAGGCCGTTGCGGCCATATTGACGGTCTGAATCGAACCGACTTGGTTCCAGGTTGTGCCGTTAGTGGAAACTTCGGCCTTGAACGTGTTGCCGGTTCGCGTCAGTCGCAGCCATTTTGCCGTCGATCCTATCGGTCCGTTGATGCTGGTCGTTGAGCCGCCGGTGGAGCTGCGGTATTGGAAAAACGAGCTATTTCCGGGCTTGACCAACACCATCGCGCTGCGCGCATTTTCGGCGAGCGATTCGCGAATCATCACGCCGGCCTTGGCGCTTCCATGGGTATCGCCTTGCGAATCGACACGCACGGTTATCGAACCATCGCCGGTCAAGGTTTGGTAGAGATAATGAAAACTGTCGGCCGTGCTTGAGATGTCCGATCCTGAGCCGCCGACGATATACTTGTCCGTCGTCGCGTCATAATTCACATAGCCGGGGATTCCGACCAGTCCCACGCCTTGGGCCGACCAGCCAGACGGCAGCGGATCGACGCGGACGATGTACTGCCCTTGATCGCCGTAATTGCCATGGCTTTGCACGATCACATAAAATGTTCCCGCCGGCAAGTCGAGTGTGAGATGGCTGTCGTTGACCATCGTATAGGGTTGCTTTCGCGGATCGCCGTCGTCGACGGCCAATAGCGCACCCGTGCTGTCATAGACCGACATCTTGACATCGACTCCAGAAGGCGCATCGCGCCCGACCATGATCGCATATCGCCCACCGGTGCTAGCGAACGAGAACGCATCGGCGTCCGTCAACCGTTCAATAATGCCGACTTTGGCCTGCGTATTGCCTACCGCTACAAGTGGCGCGGCCGTGGCGATGGTTCCACCGAAATCGTCGGGCCGATAACCATCGCCGCCGTAGTTATCCAAATCGGCGGCAATGCGGGCCATGTCGTCTTGCAGCGTGGCCACGTCGGTCGAATCGTGCCAGGCGTACCACTTGTGAATGACGCCCTGATAGTCGAGACCCATGATCGGGCCATGCAATGGATCGAACGCATCGTGGTACTCGGCGATTTTCTTTCCCAGGTTGTCGTATCCTGCGATATGCCAACTGCCAAAATTGTGTCCGAGCTCGTGGGCCGTCGCCGAAATTCGCCCAGTGATGTCGACGCTCGACTGGAACGATTGCGGAGTTGTGTTGTTAAATACATTGACACCGCTATAGGCGCCAGCGATGTTGTTGCCGATCGCGATCCACGCCGTGGGAACCAAATTGACGTTCGGTTGTATCGTCGTCACATTGACATTGAACATGGCAAAATAAATGGAGACTTGCCGCCATGTTTCCACGATGTTGGATTGCTCGGTCGCGTTGAACGTCGAGGGGCTGCCGTTGATGTCATAAGGGTCCGTCGCGGCCGTTTCAGAATCGCCAGGATCGCCGTCGAAATCCAAAAAAATCGTTGCCGGCGCGGACGGATCGCTGCTCAAAATCGGCATGCCGTTGGCCAGCGTCGTCCAAGTGATGTTGGGGAAGGGGCTGGCGCTCAACGCCCCGCCGGCCGCCGCATTGGCATTCGCCTCCGCCATCAGATCCTCGGGCATCGCGAACAAATACGCATTGTTGCCGTTGTGGCTGAGTACGATCCGCGGTTCGAGCGGCTCAATGCGCGAATAGCGGCCATTTCGCAACCATCGGCGAATTTCCGAGTGATTCCGACGCCTCTGAACTTTGCCTAGCTTCTGCTGCTGCTTCATGGAAGTCCCGCGCGATCCAAGCAGTCAACCCGCTCCGGAGGTTCGTTTGTGCATGGCCATGCGAGCGCGCAAACGCTTCGCTGGCGGAATCCGCAAACGCAACCCACCTAGAATTTCTCCGGCGAAGACGCCTTTTGTTCCGCCCGCAATTGGCTCGATGCGACATCGCGCCTCGAGTTGGCCCTGCTAACAGTGTACCAGCTTGACTCGCAATTTTGGATAGTGCCGCGTCAACCGCGGTCGAAAACTTGCTCAAAATCGTCGGATCCGAACGCTCGCCGAGCCTGGCAAGGGCATCGCGCAAACATGGAGGAAAATCACTGCAGTCTCTCCGTCGTTCGAAAACGATCGTCCTGGGGCTGGTTCCCTTCGGCGAAACCAGCATTCTACTTCGAATTGACTGAAATCCAGCCCTGCACGATTCATCCGCTTTAAGCTGTCGTACAATGGAGCAATCGACGTCCGCGGCAACTCCGCTTTTCAGACCATCTTCAAACCCTCTCCAGATGATCTTTCCAATATCGTTTCCAAGACGGCGAACTTCGTGGCTGGTCGCAGGATGTCTCGCTACATCGTTCGTCACCCTGGGCATTTGCGCCACGTCGCTGGCCGGACTCGGCCCCACCAACCTGCTGCTGGTTGTCAACGCCAACGACCCAACGTCGAAAGCCATCGCCAACGAGTACATCGCCTTGCGCAGGTTGTCGCCGAACAACGTACTCTATTTGGATTGGAAGTTTGGCGACCGGCAGATCAACATCGATCAATTTCGCCACGAATTGCTGTCGCCGATCCGGAAGTTTCTCGCCAGGCGAAAGCTCACCGATCAGATCGACTGCATCGTCTATTCATCCGGTTTTCCCTGGGGCATCGACTTTTCGGCCGACGTGCCACCGATACTCCGCAAAGCACGGGAATTTGAATATCAATTCAAATTTCCCACCGCATCGCTAACGGGTGCAACATTTCTCCACGAACAAGTCGTCACCAAGGACGCCACGAAATATGCCGCCTACAATGCAAATCGCTACATGCGGCTGCGTGAATCGACTGCCGACGGCGATTTTCAATTGCCGGCCGACCGCAAAGGACAACTCATCCAAACCGTCGGACATCAGCGATTCACCGCCGGCCGAATCGACCCATCATCCATCGGTTCGCACGGATTCCACCACCAATATCGCTGGGGAATCAATGGAGAACTGCTGCGCGGCGCTGGCAGTCAATACCTGCTCTCCATCATGCTAGGTGTGACCAACGGCACGGGGAACAACCTTCGTGAAATACTCGGCTACTTGCGCGCCAATGCGCCGGCTGACGGCACGTTTCCCACAGGCACGATTTATTTCATGAAAGAGCGATCGAAAGACAACGGCATCCGTTCCATCGTCCGCGAGCCTGGTTACGCGATGGCAATCCAGCAACTCCAATCGCTCGGCATTGCCGCACGGATCCTCGACCGAGGAATTCCCAATCGTCGGCGCGATGTGCAAGGCTTGCTGACCGGCATCGACCAGTTCGATTGGCGGCGTTCGGGCAGCACGATCTTGCCCGGCGCCATCTGCGAAAACTTGACCAGCTACAGCGCAATCTTCGATCCAGGCACCGGCCAAACGCCATGCTCCGAATTTCTCCGCTATGGAGCCGCCGGCACCGCGGGAACCGTCAACGAACCGTACTCGATCCAAAACAAATTTCCCCACGCCATGATCCAAGTCCACTATGCTCGCGGCTGTTCGTTGGCCGAAGCGTTTTACCAGTCGATTTACATGCCGTATCAAACGCTGATCCTCGGCGATCCGCTCTGTCGTCCATGGGCGAACGTTCCGCAAGTGAAAGTCGAAGGCGTGGCCGACGGGGCCACGCTGAAGGGCACCGTCGCAATCCAACCTTCCGCTCAACTTCCCCGCGGCGGCCAGTGCAGCCCGTTCGAACTCTATGCCGACGGCCAACGTCTCACCGTCTGCCCAGCCGGCGGCCAGCTCGAAATCGACACCGCCAAATATGCCGACGGCGCTCACGAGCTGCGGATCGTCGGTATCGAGCAAGGCCCTATCGAAACACAAGGCGAAACGATCGTCGACGTTCGATTCGACAACTTCGGCCGCACCATGGAATTCACCGCCGACTCACCAATCGCCGGCGCGCCGATCAAAGGCGCCGCCAAGTGCGTCGGTGCCGACGGGCTTGCGATCTACCACAACGGCCAAACGGTGGCCAAGATCACCGGCGAGTCTGGTGAAGCGACCATCGATCTTCAACGGCTCGGCGACGGCCCAGTGACCCTGGCGGCCTTCGCTTGGCATCATGGGGAGGCCATCTGCATTGCAACGCCCATCAAGCTCCAAATTCGTAGCGCAAGATGACACGAGACCATTCGAGACTCTGCATCGGCCGATTCGTCGCCGCTGAGTGACAATCGCATGCGTTTCCGCGTGTAGACCGCAACGAATATCGCCTGCACACTCCGCCGAGAAGACCTCCGGATATATGTTGAGCCGGGTTGTGCGCAATGCTATCGACCACGCACACAGCCTCGACTGAAGGGCTCCTGGAAATTGTTTTCAAGCATGGGCAAATGGCGGAACGGAAGAAGGGGGAAACGCCTTGGCTCCGCCGATTTCGGTATCTCCCAGTCTCTCCATCTCCCCCTTTTCGGTCGCCTCGTTCCCAATTTTCGATTGTCCCGACAGCCAACGTTGCCCTTTTCGGCGGCAGCGGTTGTCCTTTATACTGTCGCACTTCAAACCAGCCCATCGACAACATTCTTTACCACGCTTTTTGAGGATATCTCCCCATGCCCGACCTGATCGCTCCCCACGGCGGATTGACCGAACCCGTTTGCTGCACCGTGCCTGCCGCCGAGCTCGACTCGTTCAAAGCCGAGGCCGCCAAACTGCCTAAAGTGCCGGTGTCCGATGCCGACCTTTCGACGGTTTACCGCTGGGGCGATGGCGCGCTGAGTCCGACGACCGGGCCGATGAATTCGGCGACCTACAATCGCGTGCTCGAAGAATCGGTCATCGACTGCAACGGAACACTCTATGCCTGGACGATTCCGCTGTCGCTTCCGGTGACGAAGGAACTGGCGGCCATGCTCAAGCCAGGCCAAAAAGTCGCGCTGATCAATTCCGCCGGAGAAATCGTGGCCACGCTCGATATCAACGACGTATTTGAATGGGACAAGCCAAAATACTTGAAGAGCGTTTACTTGACCGAGCGAACCGATCATCCTGGTGCCGACATGGTGTTGAAAGCAAACGCCGACAACACTCACCTGCTCGGCGGGACGATCCGCGTGCTACCTCAGCCCAAAAACCCTCAGTTCGGCAAATACGTGCTTTCGCCGCGCGAAGTCCGCAAGCTGCTGGCCTCGAAGGGTTGGAACCGCGTGGTGGCGTTCCAAACGCGCAATCCCCTGCACCGGGCGCACGAATACGCATTGGTCTATGGCCTCGAAGCGCTGTTGCGCGAAGGGCACAACGCCGGCGCTGCCCTCAATCCGCTGATCGGCGAAACCAAAGGAGACGATGTCCGCGCCGACGTGCGAATGCGCACCTACGAAGCCCTGATCGACCAGCGCGGCCTGGGCGACGGGGACAGCGATGCCAAGCTCTGGGGACCGCGAAAAGAAAGTGTTCCCGATCGCGTCATCTTGCTCGGCCTCGACATCAAAATGTTCTATGGAGGCCCCAAGGAAGCCGTCATGCACGCCATCTACCGGCAGAATTTCGGTTTCACCAACATCGTCATCGGCCGCAAACATGCCGATGCACCCTATCACGACGGCCAGCCGATTTGGGGCGATTTCGACGCGCAAGAGATTTTTGGCAACCTCAAGGGCGACCTGAAAATCAGGCCGATCAAAGTGGGCTTCGCCGCCTATTACGAATCGGTCGGCCGCGTCGATCTGATGGACAGCCATAAGGACGAAAAGCCGGTTTTCATCAGCGGCAAAGAAGTGCGGGCGACACTGCTCAAAGGCGAGCAAGTCGATCCGCGAATCATGCGCCCCAGCACATCAAAAATCCTCGCTGAAGCAATGGTCGGCAAAGCATAGCCATTGTTTGCCCAGCAGCGGCCGGGCCGATGAATTTCCCTTGTTGTCCACAGGTCTGCCGACCTCGTAGGCAGGCTCAACCACATTGCTTGGTAACTACAATTATCACTTGAGGTGGTGGTCGCCTGCCAATGGAAGCGGCTCGGTTAAATTGCGCAAGCTTTCATCGTTTTTCTCTACTCGACGCTCAAATCGACAATCGACATCTGCACTTCATAGCGGGCATTGGGCATCGATGACTTCACCACGCTGGCTGGACGAATGAATAGTTCGCTGTACGCCGTGCCGTTCCAGCGAATTTCGTATTTCTCGGCGCCCGGTTGCGCATTGAACGGCTGGAACCCGAATCGTTCCTTGACGAATGCCACAAACCGCCGCGGGTCGCCGGTCGTGCCTGAAAACGTCAGCCGGGCGACTTGCTGGGTCGGGGTGAAGTAGTAAGTCAACGCGCCGGCCAGATCGTCCGGCAACAGCCCCGTAATCAACGCCACTCGCATGCCGTGCAACTTGGGTTCGGGCAATCCGGATGTCACCCGCGGCCAGCGAGAAATGATCCACTGGGGTGTGATATTGAAACGGAATGCCTCGTTCATATCCACCAGCGGCGTCTCCATTGTCTCTGGGTCTACCGCCAGGGGATACTTCGGGATTATGTGTGATGGCGAATGCCCGGCAAACGAAGACGTCGCATGTGCGCCAGTTGACGGCGGCCGTGCGCCGTAGCTGGCGGCACTTACGGCGGAATCGCCAAACACGTTCGCCTTGATCTTTGGCCACTCACTGGCCACGTAGGGCGCACCAACGGCAGAACCCAACGCTACAATCGTTAAACTTTTCTTGAACATGGCATTTCTCCTTACGGCGCATACGATCCCATTTCCATGAATCGGACGTGGATCGACCGGCGGCAAGAAGTTCTCAAGAGGCCCCTTCAATCGGCCCGACATGCCTGCTTTGCCCGTGAGATATATCCCATGTCCACATGGCTAATCCGCGAAATTCGCGCAATCCGCAGCCTATTTCATCGCCGAGGGGCTGGCTGCCATTTCCGCCGCACGCAGATTGCGAAATGAAAGATTCGTCGTTGGATCGTGTCCCTGAATTTGCAGTGTGCCGGCGGCCTTGCGACTGCCGTTGCGGGGGTTTTTGTGCGGCGGGCGGAGGTCCGTCCAATCGCTCACTTGGAGTCCATTGATCCAGGCAGCCATGTGATTGCCCGTCGCAACAAGTGTGATCTGGAACCACTCGCGATCGTTGGCAACGACTCGACGGGCATTTTGACGGCGATAAAATCCGCCGGTGCCGCAGTCGGCCGGCTTCGTGCGATCGCCGTCGCGATAGACATTATTGATTTGGCATTCATAGCCGTTCCAATGCTCGCCGGGGATGCTGCGGAAAAAGACGCCGGAGTTGAGGCCGTCACCGTCGCTGAAGGCTTCAAGCTGCAAGACGAAATCGCCGAACCGTGCTTGGCTTTCGATCGCGCCCGGGCCGTTTTTGACATTTAGCCAGCCTTCGGGCGAGACCGAATAAACGCTCTTGCCATTCCGATTTTTGTCGTCGGGCTTCTCCACGGTCCAACCAGTGAGGTCTTTGCCGTTGAAGATCGGCTTGAGGCCGAGCGGTTTCAGCTTGATGTTGCGAAATTCGATCTTTCCGTGGTTGTGCTGCAATCCAATACGGCCGCGGGCAATGGGTCGAGAGTCGGTGTAATCGATCAATTGTTTGCCGTTGAGTTTGACGGCCAACCGCCCGCCGACCGCCGAAACCTCGAACGAATTCCACGCGCCCGGCTTCACCGTCACCCCTGTGGTCTTTTGCCGCTTCACCAAACTGCCGGTCGGAAACGGATTGCCTGCCGGGGCGATGTTCAACTCATAACAGTCGCTCGTCGGATCACTGGGCCACAGCGATGTGCGCAGGAAGATGCCGCTGTTGGTGTCGGCCGCAGTGCGAAAGTCGGCCTGGAGAATATAATCGCCAAACTCACCGGTGGTGGCAAGCAAGCTTGGCGTTCCATCCCCTTCGGAAGCCGAAACGATGCCGTCGGCCACGCTCCAATTCGCTTTGCCTCCCGCTTCCCAGCCGAAGGTAGACTCACCATCGAAGAGCAAAATCCAACCGTCGGCAAGTTCGTCGGCCGACAGGGAATTCGGCTCGGCGGCTCGCAGCGAAATGGCAAACACGCACAATAACGGGACGATGCAAAACCGCAGTCCAGTGAATCGGTTCATCGAGGGAGTCCACTTGGCAAGAATGGGTGGCTGGAAAAATGTCGCCGCCGCGAATTTTCGCGGATCCCACGGGACATCGCAATTCTCCCATCGAAAGCCTGGTTCGACAGTGCGAGTCCCTTCTTCAAGCAATCCAACAGCCTTGAACCGCGAATCGACACTCATCTGCGCCAATCATAATCCTGCACGTACCTTTAGCCAAGCATGTGCAGCCATATGCGGTTTTCACCGCTCCGAATCACCTGCGAAGACTCTGCATCATCCATGGCTCTCTTCCGAAATTTTATCGGCGGCCTGTACCGCACGGATCACCAGCCGCGCGTCGCCGATGGGGCTGCCCAGCGGCTCGTCGACATCGACGACATAGATCATACGCGTGATCGGCGGTGCGGCGGCCGTCGTGGCTGGATCGATCTCCACGCGTAGCTCGTTGGATGCTTGCAGCAAATCCGTCACGTCCACCGCAAAAAATTCGCCGACCTTCAGACTGCCGAGCAATCTGCCGTTCAGGCCAACCTCGCCGCAAGACATCGCTCGGTCGATTTCGAGCGACACCCGCTCCCAAGCATCCAAATTCGTCGGCCGATTGAACCGCCGCAGATAAGCAATCCGTCCATCCGCGGCCGGCGATGGATCCCAAGGATGACGCAGGCGGATGGTGTGAGGAATCATGGGCGAGAGGGACGCGATAGGCAGTATGTGGTAGGCGGCAATCAGAGCATACGGCCAATTCCGCCTACTGCCTACCGCCTACTTCATTCCGGCACAAACGAGTGCTCGACCGAGACTTCGCGAATTTGGCGCGTGTCAGGCTCATAAACGCGCAAGCGGACTTTGATGCCACGGAGCGGGACCGGGTAGGGAGGCGAAGTTTCGCGCTCGATTGGATCGTCGACGCCAAATGTTCCATTGTTGTCGAAGCCGTCAGTGCCCTGATCAGTCACCCCATTGCCGTCTTGGTCTAGCCCATCGTGCTCATAATGGAAAGACCAAGAGTCGAATACTGCCGGAGTAAAATTTGGAGATGCCGTGAAGTTCGCAACCAGGGCCGACTTTGGATCGCCTGCTGAATAAAAGGGGCTCATCGGAACAGCGTTGGGCGGATATTGAACTCCCGCGATGCTGCCATAAGGAACTCTCCACCAATTCAGATCGACATATGCCCCAAGACTATCGGCTAACGGAAAAACTCGCGGTGACCCAGTCGGCGTCGGATTGAACCCCGGATCCCCCGGCGAAACCGTAACCTGACTTGGCGCAGTTCCGACGATGTTATTTGGCACGATGTAATTTGGCGCTGTCGGATCCCACACTTGGATATCAAACGCCAGCACGTTTGTCAGCACGACGTCTTCACCGTAACGCGGGTGAGTGGTGTTGACATCGTACCTGTACGGAGTGGGAGGGTTGGCTCGAATAAATGAAATGCCAAACGGAGCAAGCCAATATTCGTTGATGGGGTGAGGATAGCCGAAATGCGCGAAATCCGTGTCAACGATATGCCCGTAACGGCATTCGCGCTTGGTTAAATCTGCAAGCGTATTAGCGACATATCGGCCGCTAGCGCGGTCGTAACGGGCCGATACATCGTATTGATCGTAAAAGCTGAGCTTCGGCGGCGTCAGGGGATTAGCAACGGGCGGGAGTTTTAGTTGCGTCGTCGGCGCAGGAATGCCTGGAAATCCCCCCGTGTACGACGGCATCACCAAGAATGCTTTTCTGTACAAGGTATAGGTCGGCGGACTCACAGGGATCGCAGGACCACTCGGGTTTGCCGGATCGGGCTGCATCGTCGGCCGGAGGAACCAGACCACTTCAGCGACCTCTGATTGAACGGCTTGCAATTCGCTGGTTTGAAACACTCCATCGTTGTTGGAATCCATCCAGAATTTTCCGGTAAAGTTTCCGTTCTTTTTTCGCACGGTCATGAACAACCAGTCGTCCACGTCTCCAATCGGAAAAGACGACTCGTCGACGTCCGGCGTCGTGACATAATCGTCGTCCGAGCGAAGATCACGCAGGCGGCCTTCGACAATTTCAAAATAGCCAGCGCCGGCCTCTGGCCTTGACCAGGGCAGCATTTCTGCCGTCATGCCGGAAAAATCATTGCGAAGTTGCTGCGCCGCCGACCGCAGTCGGTTGGTCAATTCAATCGCCCCGCGGGCGTCGTTAATCCGCGCGCCGGCTTCGGCGAAGAGCTGCGTATAGGCCAGCATCAAGAGGATGACGCAGGCGAGCGAAACTAGCATTTCGACGAGCGTCAGGCCGCGTCGGGAGTGCGAGCGGAGAAGGATCGGGGCGGAGTTTGTCGCTGGCATGTGTCTGTTCCTGCGGACCGTGCCCCTATTTGACAAGTGCGGCCTATCGCTTGGACGGCCCGCCCAAAGCGTGATACTTCAATTGCACCCCGAAATGGACAAAAAGTCAAGCGTTTTTCGGGCTATCGCAACTTTAAGGCCATTTCGCCGCTGCAATCTTCTCGATGGTCGTCCGGGCTAAATCCCCATTCGTCCCAGCGTGTCGATCAAACTGCCCAAATTCCCCGCCAGCGCCGGATGGCTTTCTTCAAAATCTTGGGCCGCGTCGCGCAGCCGCTGCATCAGAGATTCCTCCGGCGACCCTTTCGCGGCCAGCGCCGACTGAATATCGTGCAGTGCCGCGACCAATTGCGACCGCAGTGCTGGGTCGAGCTGCTCAACCTCCGTTAGCCCTCGGCGCAGCTCTTCGAGCGTCGCCCTCAATCGCTCCGGTTCAGCCGACATAGAGTGGCTCCTGCAAAATCGATCGCCAGGCGATCAAAAAATCGATTCTTCCTACCGAACTCTTGGGGTGGTCCCAATGCATCGGCCCTCATTATACAGTCATCTGCGCCGATCGTCAGCCGCCGCGCGGCATCGTGCCGTCGATCGATTGCAATGCGGCCATGGCCAACGCGATGTGATTTTCCGACAAATGTTTGGCCGCCACTTGTAATTGCACGAATTGATCGATCGTAAACGGGACAGCATCATGCGAACGTGGGACCAGGGGGACGAGGCGCTGGACAATCTGTTGAATCAATGGGGCGATCCCTGCGCCGGTCAACGCGCTGACCAGCAATCCGGTAGCAGCCGGCGTGGCAAGATCGCATTTGTTTTGAACGACCAGTGCAGCGGGCCATAGTGCGAGGAGCTGTTCGTTTTCGGCCGTCCAGCGCTGGGTAGCATCGAAGACCAACACTAAACACTCGGCCGCGTTCGCCTGTGCGAGGGCACGCTCGATGCCGGCCGATTCCAGTTCGTCATTGCTGGCACGCAAACCGGCCGTGTCGAACAGTTGCATCGGCCAGCCATCGAACGCGGTGGTTGCCGTCACCACATCGCGCGTCGTGCCGGGTTCATCGAAGACAATGGCCCGTTCGTAACCCACCAGCGCGTTCATCAGGCTGCTCTTGCCAACGTTCGGCGGCCCGGCGATAACGACTTGCCACGGCTGCGTGAGATGCAATCCCGTCGTAGCGCGATCGAGCAGCGCATCAAGTTTGGTCGATGCCAATTGGAACTGATGGTTGGCTAGTTGTGCGACGATCTCCTGAATTGCCAGCTCCAACGCGCCGTTCCACTGCGCGAGCAGCAACCATGCCGTTCGTTGCGTGACTGCTTTCGCTAGTGCATCGCGAGCCGCAGCGCGTATCGACGAACGATCGCGCCGACGAAACTGGGCGGTCCAGGTTGTTTCAATCGCGCCGACGGTCGCAAGATCGCCGATCAGCCGCTTCACTGCCGCCGTGCCGCCGTGGCAATGAATTTCGATCAATTCCTTGTCGCGCCAACAGACCACCACATCCTCGGCCGGCTCTCCCCCCCATCGCCCGTAGCGGATGCGATGGACGACGCCGTCCGCAAGGCGTCCCGATTTCGCCCGAAAAAATTTCCCGACCATTTCCGCCGCCCCCGGCCCGTCGACCAACACCACCGCGACTGCTCCACGGCCCGGCGGCGTGTGCATCGCAGCAGTGGTCGGCTCGGTGCGCTCGACCGCGACGGAATGGAACTGGGAAGAGTTAAGCATCGCATTCGGAACCAACTGAACCACGGCGAATTCAGCGGTGAAACCCGATCATATCTTAAGAAACAACTTCTGCCGGTACATCCAGAAACACACCATCCATAGGCAGAGTACGACAAGCATTTGTCGAATGATGGGACTATAAACTTGATCCAGGTAACCGAACAAGTTGAACACCTTGGGCCCAAATAGAATGGATAGAGTCCTCTCTATTTTTGACCGCAGCAGTTGGTCCATCAAATAGATCGCGATGGAGTTCATCCCCACGATCACTAGCGGCCAACACCAGCGCTTTTTACCCCAGCCATCGACCATGCCGTAAAATGCCGCAAGCATCAGCAGCACCCAACCTGCGCTGTACAGGGCAAATGTGGGCGTCCATATTCGCTTAACCATCGGGCAGAGTCCAGCCGCTGCCAGTAGCCAGCCACTGGCCAGGCCCGCGAATCCCCAGCCAATCAGCCATCGCACTTTTTTCCGAGCGCTCATTTCGCTTCGCAAGAGTCCGCCGCTCTGCAATCCGAAAATCATTGTTGCCAGCGACGGAATAAAGCTCAACGTCTGATACCCGCCGCCATCGTATTCATGCCGGGCGTTCCAAGCAGCCAGGTTGAGAAACCAGCGGTCGAACGCCGCCGCCGCATTCGTGCCTTTGTCCCAATGTGCCGCGAAGCCAGCCAAATGCGGCCAATCCTTCGGCAAGCCAACCAGGCTATCGTCGAATCCGGCAGCCGACAGCGGGTAACACGCGAATAGCCCCCAATAGCCGACAAGGATCGTCGCGGCCACAGCCGCTTGTACGCGCCAGGGCCGATTCCAAAGCAAGAACAAAAACACGTACCCCAGCCCAATCTGTGTCAGCACATTTTTCAGCAGGCAATTTGTTTTCAGATCGAGCTGACTGTAAAGAAATATACCCAGCAACACGAGCACGGCGCTGCGAGAAATGGCGTGGCGCAACATTCGCCGGTACGATTGTCCCTTGGCCTGCCGCGAGGCGTAGCTATACGCCATCGACAGGCCGACCAGGAACATGAAGGCCGGCTGAATCAAGTCCCAAAATGCGCAGCCAACCCATTGGACATGGTCGAATTGGTATCCCAAAAACTGCCAGACGGAGCGATTCGCAAATGCTTTCTCTTTCGCGACTTGTGGAAAGCCGAATGTTTCCGCGGCCATCATCAGCATAATGAATCCGCGATAAGCGTCGAGCGAAACCAGCCGCGCAGCGACGGTCGGCTTGGTCAGGTCGGCAATGGAAGGCGTCGATCGATTCAAGACAGCAAGTCTAGCGCTTGGCTGCCGCCGACGCAATCGACCTTCGGGACGTTTGTCGCCGACCGGTTGGCCTCCTACAATGCATTTTTCAACACATCGTCGCTGGAATTCGTTCGTAAACCTCGAAATTCCGTGCCTTGCGCACGTCCTTTGAACTTACCCATGCCTGCCACGACTGCAAGAATGCCACGCACGCTCGCCGAACTGCGCGCGGCTGGTTGGGCTTCCAAGTCCGTCAAGCAAGAAATCCACGACAATTTCCTTCGCATGTTGGCCCGCGGCGACGAGCTGTTTCCGGGCATCGTCGGCTACGACGAGACGGTTATCCCTGAAATCAACATCGCCCTGCTCGCGGGACACGACATGCTGTTCCTGGGCGAGAAAGGGCAAGCCAAGAGCCGACTGATGCGGCTGTTGGTGCGGTTTCTCGATGAAGCGATTCCCTACATCGACCTCCCCGAAGCGCCGCTGCACGACGACCCTTTCCGGCCGATTACCAGCGTCTGCCGCCGGTTTGTGGCATCCCATTCGGAAGCCGAAGTGCCGATCGCCTGGTGGCCGCGCGACGACCGCTACGCGGAACGCCTCGCTCCCGGCACGAAATTCGCGGACATCATTGGGGAAATCGACCCCGCCAAACTGGCCGGAGGCACGAGCATGAGCGCCGAAGAGGCTCTGCACTTCGGCCTGATCCCGCGGCTACACCGCGGCATCTTCGCAATCAATGAACTGCCGGAACTCGACGAACTCGTGCAGGTCGGCCTGTTCAACATTCTCGAAGAGCGCGACGTTCAAATCCGCGGCTATCCCGTGAAGTTCGATATCGATGTGCTGATTCTGTTCTCGGCCAATCCAGCGACCTACAACCGCAGCGGCAAAGTCATCCCGCAGCTCAAAGACCGCATCGGCTCGGTGATTCACACGCACTATCCACGCGAGCGCGATCTGGGCGTGCAGATTATGGAACAAGAAGCGGGCGTTCACCTCGATGGCGAGTTCCCGGTCGTCGTGCCGTATTTCATGAAACAGATTATCGAGCAAATCACGGTGTCCGCGCGGAAGAGTAAGTTCATCGATCACCAATCGGGGGTCAGCGCGCGATTCAGCATTGCCAATTACCGCACGATGGTCGCGAGCGCCCGGCAACGCGGCGTGCGGCTTGGAGAACGCCCGGCCGTGCCGCGAATCAGCGACTTGGGGCACATTTACGCTTCATCTCTCGGCAAGCTGGAACTCGACATGATGGGGAGCCATCAGATGAGCGAACGGCAAGTGCTCGATGCCGTCGTGGCGGAGGCGATCAAGACGGTGTTCGAGGAATATGTCGATCGCCACGGCTTGGACGAGATCGGCAAGATTTTTGCGGAGGGTGTGAAGATCGAAGTCGGCGACATGCTTCCCTCATCGCACTATGCCCAGCGGCTCAAGCGAGTGCCGCCGGCATGGGACAAAGCGTTTGAAGTCAATGCCGGGCAAGAACCGGCCGTGCGCGCCAGTTGCGTCGAATTCATCCTGGCCGGCCTGTACGCCACCGACCAAATCAGTCGTAGCCAACGCCACGGCCGAATGGTGTATGAGACGTGATTGTGAGACTGCGGTTTTCAGCCTATAATTTGCACATCTCTTCCGACGAAGCGCCGGCGAATTTCGATGATTTGGTGACGTTGCGATGACAAAAATCAAGTCTGATTTCCAGCGGCGCTTCGACGGAGGCATTCGGTCTGGTCACGGCGTGAACGATTCGTCGGTACTCCATCATTTTGAATCGGGCGCGGAGGACTTCGACCCTGCATTGCTCTGGTATATCGACATTGCGATGGACGGGCCATCGCTTCCAGACGAGTCAGGGACCGCGCGACAATGGCTCGTTCGTCACAGTCGCCAAATCGAGCGTGAATTGCGTAAAGCGGCGGAACATCTACCAATTGGCGTCGATGCTGATGATCTGCGGCCATTTGAAGCCAAGCGAAGCGTAAATGCAGACACCACGGGAGTGAACGTGGTTTCTGGTATTCGCGGCCAAAGCGAAGGAGAGTTGACTGAGAACTTGAAAGTCACCCCGCGCCAGTGGCAATCGAACCTAAACGCAATGGAATCGCTCATTCGCGCGTGAGGAGTGCATGGCGGAACGGCTGCTCCTCGACACCAGTGTTTTGTGCCGACATGGTCAATGGTGCTGGAGAAACAAGTCGCAGCAACGCAAAGCCCCGCAGCAGGTTAAACCATGAAAATCGCCCGCCGCACCAGTTCCACGATTTCGGCTGAAACCGACATGACGCCGATGATCGACATGTGCTTTCAGTTGATCGCGTTTTTTGCGATCGCGATCAATTTCAGCAGCAGCGAACAAGACCAGAGCGTGCGCGTGCCGGCGAGCGAGCTAGTCAAGCCGGTCACCGATTCGGTCGAAGAAGTGATGACGGTGCAAATGAAGAAGGACGGCTCGATTCTCTTCGGCGGCAAAGAGTACACCTTGGACTCGATCGAGGGCGCTTTGCAGCGCCAGGTGCGCGTGATGCAGCGGCTGAACCGCAACCCGGTCACGACCACGGTCATTGTCCGCGCCGACAAAGAAGCCAAATCCGGCCAGGTACAAGAACTCACCAAGAAATGCCAAGAGGCAGGCTTCGAGAAATTCGCCTACCGCGCCAAGGCGGAGAAATCGTAACCTGCCCCTGATGACCATGCTGCGATCATGAAAATCCGCCACACGACCGCCGGCCTGCCCGACAAGATCGAGTTCAACATGACGCCGATGATCGATTGCGTCTTTCAACTCTTGTCGTTCTTCATCATGTCGCTCAAATTCGTCGTGCCCGAAGGAGATTTCGACATCAAAATGCCCTCGGCCGCTCCCAGCGCCCAAAACATCGATATCAATCTGATCCCGCCAATTCCCGTCAAACTGGTGTCCAACGCAGACGGTTCGCTCAAGGGAATTTACGTCAACAACAAATTCAAAAGCAGTTTTGCCGATCTGCGCAAGGAGATCATTTCCATCGTCGGCACGAACGAACAAGGCCCAGCGGCTGCCAAAAACGGGGCCGAAGCGGAGATCGACTGTGACTACAACCTGAAGTACGAATATCTGATCGCCGCCGTCACGCACGTCTCTGGCTACATCGATAACAAAGGCGTCGTGGTCAAGCTGATTGAAAAACTGAAATTCAAGCCGCCCAAGTCGGCCCCACGCTGAATGCCGAAATTGCACATCGAAATTCGCACGACACGGAATCCGTGCGCATCTTCTATCCGTGGTGCAAATTCACTTCGTCCTTGCACAATGGGCAACTTCGTGAAATCGAGCCCTTGATGCAGCCGCCGCTGCCGCTTGCGACGCGATCAAGGCCGCTTGTTTTCACCGCCTGCCGCATTCAGCATAGCGCCCATTAGGGTAACTCATCCGCGCGGATGAAACTTCCGATGCACTTGCTTCAGTCGTGTGGGATCGACGTGCGTGTAAATCTGTGTCGTCTGAATATTCGCATGCCCCAGCATTTCTTGCACTTGCCGCAGGTCGGCCCCGCCGGCGACAAGGTGCGTCGCAAAACTGTGCCGCAGCGTATGCGGGCCGATGGTCGCCGGCGCGCCGGCGCGCAGTGCGTATTGCTTCACCAGTTCCCAAATCCGCTCCCGGCGCAGTCGCTTGCCGCGCCGTGAAAGCAGCAGCCACTTCGGCGGATAGGCGGCACGCTCGACCAGCATGGGTCGATCTTCCTTGAGATATTCCTGCACCGCCTCGACCGCTCGGCGGCCCAGCGGCACAAGTCGCTCTTTGTCTCCCTTGCCACGCGCCAGGCAAAACCCCTGGCTCAAATGCACATCGTCCTGGCGCATGTTCGAAACCTCCGACGCTCGGCAGCCCGTTGCATAGAGCAGTTCCAGCAACGCTCGATCGCGCCGCCACAGCGGGTCGTGTTCTCGTGGAGCGATCAGCAACTTGTCGATCATCTCGGCCGAGAGCACGTGCGGCACTCGCTGCCATAGCTTCTGCGTGCCAAGCAATTCGGCTAGATTTTCCTGGAGCACGCTTTCCAATTGCAGATAGCGGAAGAAGACTTTTAATGAGACCAAATGTCGCGCGATGCTCACCGGCTCCAGTTTGCAGCGCTTGCCCAGATATGCTGGATAGTCGGCCAAGTCGCGAATTGTCAGTGCCTGAATGCTTCGCATCCCCAGCCAGTCGGCAAACTTGTTCAAATCGCGACGATAGGCCGCCACGGTATTGTCGGCCAGATGGCACTCGCTGCGGCTGTAATCGAGGAACATCTCGATCCAACGCTTGGCGGGGTTCCCAGCGGGCATCATTTTTCTCGGGCCAACAGGCCGCTTGGCGGTGGACATCGTGGAAAGGGGCCGGCGGTGGGAAAAAAGGCAGAAGGCGGAACCGAAGCACGACTCGATTGCGCGCATCGACGAGTTACCGCTAAAAAATCCACTCGCCTCTCATTTCTCGATAGGCCCGGCCTGCTCGATTCGGTATGATGGCAAACTCGATCAACTGTACCGATTATTCGGACGAACGAATCGATCCATTTCGTCAGCAAGACACCGAGGCACCGTGAAGTGCGATGAGCGTTTGGTGCCTCACTGGATCAAATGCTAACGGCTACGAGCGAACCGCGAACCGCGTCTCTGCCATCTCTGCTGCAAAAAACTCACTCACGACGACATCGGCCCCATGCACATTCTCGTCACCGGCGGCGCAGGTTATATCGGCAGCCATGCTGTGCGAATTCTCGCCCAAGCCGGGCACGATGTCTGGGCCTACGATAACCTCGGCCTGGGCCATCGCGCGGCCGTGCCGCGCGATCGGCTGATCGTCGGCGAATTGCTCGACCGCGCCCGCGTCGAATCAGCGCTCCAAGATCACAAGATCGAAGCGGTCATGCACTTTGCCGCCTTTGCGCTGGTCGGCGAATCGGTCGCCGAGCCAGCGAAATACTATCAAAACAACGTCGTCGGCAGCCTTTCGCTGCTCGAAGCAATGCGGGCAACGGGGGTTGCCAAGATCGTTTTTTCCAGCACAACAGCCACCTACGGTGCGCCCAAGAAAATTCCCATTACCGAAGCAGAGCCTCAACTGCCAATCAACCCCTACGGCTACACAAAATTAGTTGTCGAGCGAGCGCTGGCCGACTATGCGCAGGCTTACGGCTTTGCTTACGCGGCACTACGGTATTTTAACGCGGCCGGCGCCAGTCCCACGGGAGATATCGGCGAGGATCATACTCCCGAATCGCATTTGATCCCCATCGTGTTGCAGGTTGCCCTCGGACAGCGCGACAAAGTGACCATCTTCGGCGACGACTATCCCACAACCGATGGAACCTGCATTCGCGACTATATCCACATCGACGATCTAGCTGACGCTCACCTTCGCTCGCTCAGCTTGCTTGAACGCGGCACAGGTCTGAAACTCAATCTTGGCATCGGCCGCGGCTATAGCGTGCGCGAAGTGATTAACTCTTGCCGCCGCATCACTGGCCACAACATTCCCACCGATTTTGGACCGCGCCGGCCGGGCGACCCACCAGAGTTGATTGCCGATTCTACACTGGCCCAAAATACTCTGGATTGGCGACCGCGATTCACCGACATCGATGCAATCGTGGCGACCGCCTGGCGCTGGCATCAATCGCACCCGCACGGCTATGGCGACGGCAGATGAACCGCATCTGCCTACCGGCGGCAACATCGGCGGGCCAAGAATGATCGATCCGCCAACGTCCACCGATGACAAACATTGCTCTGCTGACATTGCAATTGAAGCTTGAATCGCAGCGGTTGGGGTTCGAAGCATGCGGCATTTGCCCGGCCGTTGTGCCGCCTGGCTTCGAGCGGTTCGAGCAATGGCTGGCGATGGGGTACGCGGGTGAAATGCGGTACTTACCGGACCGGGTCGAAGCGTATCGGCATCCGAACCATGTGCTGGATGCCGTGCGCAGCATCGCCATCTTGGCGACGAACTATCGCACGGAGGATCCGGCAAGTGCGACCGCGAAAACACTGCCGGGCTTCGGTCGCGTCTCTCGGTATGCCTGGGGAACCGACTATCACGAGGTGATCCGCGGTCGGCTGAACGATCTTGCCGAATGGCTACAACGGCAGGTTCCATCGGCCTGCGTACGCGGCGTGGTCGATACGGCGCCGCTGATGGAGCGGGAATTTGCGCAACTTGCCGGCCTGGGGTGGATCGGCAAGAACACACTTTTGCTCAACCAACAACTGGGAAGTTGGTTCTTTTTGGCGGCGCTGCTCACCGACGTCGAACTCGAGTATGACCAGCCGCTGGCGGCCGATCACTGTGGAACCTGTCGGGCGTGCCTCGACGCCTGTCCGACAGCGGCATTTGTCGACGCCTACGTGCTCGACGCGCGGCGTTGTATCAGCTATCTGACGATCGAGTTGCGCAGTGCGATTCCGACCGAATTGCGCACCGGCGTGGGAGATTGGCTATTCGGCTGCGATGTATGTCAGGAAGTGTGCCCGTGGAACCATCGTGCGCCAATTTCCCTAGTGCCAGCATTTCAGCCACTCGATGACGCGAATCCGATGGAACTGGCGATGCTCTTTGAGTTGGACGATGCCGAGTTTCGAGCGCGGTTCCGCCACTCTCCGCTATGGCGGGCCAAACGCCGCGGCTTGTTGCGCAACGCCGCAATGGTGCTCGGCAATCAACGGCATGTGCCAGCGATCGGCGCGTTGACGAAAGGCCTGAACGACGTCGAGCCACTGGTGCGCGAAGCTTGCGCGTGGGCGCTGGGGCAGTACAAAGCATCGTTCGACCTCCACGGCCGCTAATCGGATCGAACGGTTCCTTGCAGAAGTTCCACCATAGCACGGCGAAGGAATCTCGCTGCGATTATTTGAATATCACGCTTCTCCGAGCAGTCGTCAATTCGATTTCGGAGACCGATCGAATCGTGCAAGTCGTTGAAGTGCGGTAGGATGCCGATTCAACGATTGCAACAAGTTTCAGCCGTGCCGTCGTGGTGCTCGGAAAATGGCGGATGCCTGCCCGGCAAATCTTCGGCGTAATATTGATCGAGCACCGTTTGCAATTCCTCCGGCCTGCGCACTGCGATGAACGCATCGCGGACGGCTTGAGAGTTTGGATGCAGCCGTGAATATTTGATGCCGAACTTCCGCATCTGCCGGCCGAAAACTTGAGGCCCATAGATTTGTTCGGCCAACCGATAATGTTCTGAAATGACCTCCCGCTGCTCGTGGAGGTTCGGTGGATCGGGCAGCGGCAGCCCGGCGGCCAGAGCGCGAATTTGACTGAAAATCCACGGATTGCCGATTGCCCCGCGAGCAATCGTGATGCCGTCAACATCGGTAAATCGCAACATCTCGATTGCGGCCTGCGGGGTAAACAAATCGCCGCTGCCAAGCACGGTGCGGCTCCCGGCGTGGCGTTTCACGTCGCGCAAAAACTCCCATGAACTGGGGCCAACGTAACGCTGCTGAACCGTGCGGCCATGTACGGTGACGGCCGCCACGCCACGTTGAAAGGCGCCGTCGAAGATGGCGAAAAACTTCTCGCGGCTTTCGAGACCCTCATCCAGCCCGCGCCGCATTTTCACGGTCACGGGAATACTTGCCGGCACGGAATCACGCACCCGCGAAACAATCTCTAGCGCCGTTTCTACGTTCCCCAGCAAATACCCGCCGCGGCAGCGACCGAGCACTTTCTTGACGGGGCAGCCGAAATTGATGTCGATGACATCGAATCCAGCGTGAACCAATCGCAGCGCTGCCGGCGCGAAATCGGCGGGGTTCGCCCCCATCAATTGACCGCCGACAGGATGCTCTTCGTCGGTCACTCGCAGCTTCCGCTGGTTTTTCTTGGAAGTTCCAGCGGTTACGACAAATTGATCGAGCAACACCTCGCACAGTGTATATGGCGCTCCGAGCCGCCGAGCAACGACGCGCATGGCCCAATCGCTATAGCCAGACAGCGCCGCCTGAACCGCAGCAAAGCCAATTTCGACGTTACCGATGCGCAGCGGCGGCAAGCATGGCTGTGAAACGGGTTGGGATTGAGCGGCGAGCAACATCACGATGATTGTTCGCTACCAGGACTCTCTAGGTCAAGCCATCGTTGTGCTGCGAATCAACGTTCTCGGACACATCTGGAAGATTCAACGATCCGATCAACAGGAAGCCGCAACCAAATATTGCGGACGTCAGGGCTTTCCCTTGACATACCGCTCAAACCATTCCAAATCCCAATTCAGCTTCGCCTTCTGGCTGACGTAGCCATTCAGACCGTGCCCTTCGCCAGGGTAGATGACCAACTCGGTTGGCACTCCACAGTGCTCTCTGAGGGCGCGGTGGATCATCAGTGAGTTGCCTTTGGGACAGCGGGGGTCGTTTTCGCCGACGTGAATCAGCGTCGGCGTTCTGGCGTTGCCAATATCAAAAATCGGCGAGCTGCGACGGAATTGATCGGTGGCTTTCCAGGGCGGGCCGCCGAAAAAAATGGTGGCATAACCCGGTTCGTCGTTGGAACCCCATTCCAAAGTCCAGTCGGCGATGCCTGCACCGCTGCTGGCGGCTTGGAAGCGGTTGGTTTTTGCGATGATGCAATTGGTCAGAAATCCTCCATTGCTCCAGCCGCACACGCCCATGTGGTCTTGGTTGGCGATCCCTGCATCCACGAGCGCATCGACGCCGCGCAAAACATCGTCGACGTCAATGTCGTTGGCGTGGCCGACAAGTTCGGTGATGAATGAGTCGCCATAACCGGTCGAACCGCGATAGTTCGGCAGCAGCAGCGCGTAGCCGTGGCTGGCCAATAGCGATGTGCCATTGAGACCCAGCGCTAAGTGATACCGCGACATCGCGGTCGGGCCGCCGTGGATGCTGACGATCAGTGGAAGCCGATCTCCCGTCTTGTAGTCGGCAGGCAGTTCCAAGATGCCTTCGACCGGCCTGCCGTCGCGGCCTTTCCATTGGAAAATCGAAACCTGTGGTAGCGCCCAATCTTTCGTTTGCGGGTTGACTTCGGTCAATTGTTTCAATTTTCCGCCGTCGGACAGCAGAGCAAGGTCGTACATTTGTGTCGGCCTGGCGAGGTTGATTGCGGCATGCCTACCGTTGGCGTCCCAGGTGAAGTTTTCGACGCAAACATCGCCGGGCGTCAACGTTTCGGCAGGCTGCGGATCGGTATCGGCGTCGGCAACACTGTAGACTCGAACCCGGCCGTGATCGTCGCCCAAGTAGCAAATCGTGTTCGATGTGCCGCGCCAGCGCAGCACGGTGCCGCCGTCGACGCCGCCAGCAAGCGAGACGTCGCCGGGGCGAGCGATTTTGCGAACCTTCGGCTGGGCCGCATCTCGCTCCGTCCAGGTGGCAATGAACACTTCACTGGGAAATGCGTCATAGCCACAAGCGAACGCTAACGATTTTCCGTCGGCGGACCACGTGGGATGATTCAATCGCCCGTACGGCGATGGGGCACGTTCTCTCCACAGGTCGTCGGGCACAGCTTGCGTTGCTCCCGAGGCGACATCGAGCATGGTGATATACGATTTGCCTTCCAGTGTGACAACGGTGCCGTCAGCGCCGGTGACCATCGCCAAGCGGCTGCCGTCGCCGTTGCTCGCAAGTTCGACGACCGCGCCGTCGAAATCAATGAGCTTCGCTGCTCTCCAACTGGCAGGATCGAGCCGATAGATGCTGGTCTTGGGCTGTTTGATTGTTCCATATTTCTGCTTTGCGAACTTTTCCCGCATTTTTGCCCACGCGCCCTCGTACTCCGACTTCGACGTGGTGTAAAAAATGGATCGGCCGTCGGCCGATAGCTCGAAGTTGTCGATACCGCCAGCAATGCTCGTGACGGCGACTGGCTCGCTTTCACCAAGCTTCAATCGCCAAATCTGATGAGAGCCATCGTAAGGCGGCTTTTCATTGCCGCGGCGTTTAGAGCAGACAAAATACAGAAATTCGCCATCGGGGCTCCAGCGCAGCGTGCCATAGTTACTGCGGTCAAAGGTCAGCCGCTGCGGCGCACCTCCGACGGCAGGTACGACCCATAAATCGGCTTTGCGATCGTCGGTCGATTCTTGCCAGCGATACTCGGAATACGCGACGTTCTTGCCGTCGGGCGAAATGATGACATCACCAAATCCCGCGAGTGTAAAGCGATCGTCGACTTCGATGGGCCGCCGCGAAGATTCCGCAGATTGCCCAACATGCGAAAGGATCAGTAGCAACATCGCGAAACCAAAACCGACTCGCATAGTTCACCTCGATGATCGTCTTGAGCGAATTCGTCCCGAGCCGCCATCGCTAGAGAACGATTGACCACTCCGTTTCCTGCAGGATCGCGGCTCGTAAGCCATCGCTGCCGGAGTATGGCAAATTTTCAACACAAAGCTACCATATCGCACGCGGCCTGGCCCAGGGTCATGTTCGAAAGTCGATCCATCCGGCTTAGTCCGCTGAAAATATGCGGCTTCGCGTCTTTATGATTCGAGGTCGATCAATCGGCTCGCTCCAACCGGCAACCTCCTTGCATCGACGATCGAGCCGCCGATGGAATATGATGAAAGGATGGCCGCCAGCACCTATCCTCATTTTTTCCGCGTCCGGCAAAAGTTCGAGCGCTCCTGCGTGGCCGACGTCGCGGGCGAAGTGCGGAAGCAACTCGCCCAGCTCAGTCTGGGTCAGAAAATTCGCCCCGGCCAAACCGTCGCCATCACTGCCGGCAGCCGCGGCATCGCCAATATCGCCATAATCATCAAGGCCGTCGTCGATTCTTTGAAGTCGCTCGGCGCTGCGCCGTTCATCGTCCCTGCGATGGGCAGCCACGGCGGCGGTACCGCGGAAGGGCAACGCGAATTGCTGGCCGGCTATCACATCACGGAGGCCTATTGCGGCTGTCCGATCCGGGCCAGCATGGAAACAGTCATTGTCTGTCAGGCGGCCGAAGGTTTTCCAATCCATTTCGATCGCCACGCTTTCGAGGCCGACCATGTGCTGGTCTGCGGACGGATCAAGCCCCATACCGAATTCAGCGGCGGCTTGGAAAGCGGCCTGATGAAAATGATGCTGATCGGCTTGGGCAAGCGCGACGGTGCCGTCCTCTATCACCGCGCCTTCAAAGATTTCAGCTTCGAACAAATCGCTCGCAGCGTCGCCCCACAAGTCATCGGAAACTGCCGTATCCTGGCCGGCTTGGGCATCGTCGAAAACGCTTACGACGAAACGGCCAAGATCGAAGCGATGCTACCTGGGCAAATCGCATCGCGCGAAGCCGAACTGCTCGTATTGGCCAAGCGTTGGATGCCTCGGTTGCCCTTTCCATGGGTCGATGTCCTGATCGTCGACGAAATCGGCAAAAACATCAGCGGCACCGGCATCGACACGAATGTCGTGGGTCGTAAGCACGACTACCACAAAGCCGTCGCGGGCGAATCTCCCGTCGTCCGCCGGATCATTGCCCGCAGCCTCACCCCATTGACCCACGGCAACGCCACCGGCATCGGCATGACCGAATTCTGCAAGACTTCGCTCGTGGAGCAAGCCGATTGGAAAGTCACTTGGCTCAACTGCATCACCAGCGGCAACATCGGCTTCGGCATGATGCCCATTCACATGTCCACCGATCGCGAACTAATCGACGCGGCCATCTCCACCATTGGACTGACCGAAGCAATCGACTCTAAAATCCTGTGGATCAAAAACACCCTGCAACTCGCCGAGGTCGAATGCTCCACACGGTATCTTGAAGAAGCTCGCCTGCGCGAAGACCTGGAAATCATTGCACCGCCGCGTCGGTTGCCGCTGGACGCCGCGGGCAACTTGCCAATCTACGCATGATTTCGGTCGATGGATCGGCAATCGTATTCAATGATCGCAAGGAGTCGGCATATGCAATTCAAAGGAAATCGCAACGATCGCCGTTTGCTGTCATCACATCCAAGAAGTCGTTCATGGGAGCAGGGTTTCACAAGCGGTAAAAGCTCCCTGGGGGCACACGAATGGTTTCTTCAACATTCTCCATGCAGCACGGCCGCACTCGGCGGAGATCAATCACGGCATAGTCGATCTTAGGATGAGGGGCGTATTGCATGAGAGCCAGCGATCCAGTGATGGGTTGGCATGCGTGCATGTGCCACACGGTAGAAAGCCAGAAAGCCGTCGTTGCTATGGGATTGAAACGCGCAATGGTTGGCTGGCGGGTATTTGCCACGAACAGCTCTCGCCGAGCCGAGCACTTCAGGCAATAATTGAAACGCTCAAACCGCCTAGGGAATGCCACCACGGCTGCTCGAACAAATGAAGCGCCATCCAATGGTCGTCTGCCCTTGACGCCATTGCCTGCGACCCACCCACACATACAAGTTCAAAGCAAGGCCGCCATTGTCGAATGCTCCAAGCAGCGAAAACCGAGTGCCACGAACCTCTGACCACCAACCACTGCCCTTTAACTCTCCCATGAAATACGCCATTTGCAACGAGACTTTTTTGGATTGGCCGTTCGAGCGAGCATTCGCGTTTGCCCGCGAATGCGGGTACACGGGAATCGAGATTGCACCGTTTACGATTGCGGCCTACGCGACCGACATATCGGCGGCGTGGCGTGCTGAAGTGCGGAAGCAGGCTGCGGACGCTGGATTGGAGGTGGTGGGGCTGCACTGGCTGTTGGCAAAGACCGAAGGATTTTATCTGACTTCGCCCGAAGCGGCGGTGCAAAAAAAGACTAGTGAATATCTCAAACAGTTGGCGCGACTGTGCCGCGACTTGGGCGGTTCTACAATGGTGCTGGGTTCGCCGCAGCAGCGCAATCTGCTGCCGGGAGTCACGAAACCGCAGGCGATGAAATACGCGGCCGATGTAATTTCGGCAATTGTGCCCACGCTAGCGGAGTGCGCCGTCACGCTGGCGCTGGAGCCGCTCGGCCCGGCGGAAGGGGATTTTCTACTGACAGCCGACGAAGGGCGACAATTGGCCGGTCAGATCGGCTCGCCGCAAGTGAAATTGCATCTCGATTGCAAGGCCATGTCGAGCGAGCCGACGCCGATTTCCGAAATTTTGCGCGCCAATCGCGATCTGATGGTCCATTTCCACGCCAACGATCCCAATCGCCAAGGACCAGGTTTTGGCCAGCTCGATTTCGTGCCGATCTTCGCGGCTCTCCAGGAAATCGATTACCGCGGATGGGTGTCGGTCGAAGTGTTTGACTATTCGCCGGGTATCGAGCGACTGGCTCGCGAAAGCATCGAAAACATGCGCCGCGACGCGGCAAAAGCGGCTGTCTGAACAGCCACGGGAATAAGGCCGCTCAGCCGTCATAACCAATGCAATCGAAGCGGCTGGCAGGAGTTTCAAAGCCCTTTTCAGCGCGGCCGAGGTGCCAAGACGTGCCACAGCGGAGCGTTGCCGCTGGCCAAAGGCTGGAATCGCTGTTGCAATCAATCTGATCCGATTCATCGGCGTTCACTTGCCGTTTCCCAGGCCGATCTGCGCAATTCATCATCACTCGATGTTTTTTTCAGATTCGCCACACCTGATACAGCCTGTTGCTTTCGCGCGACTGATAACGCCAGAACGTCGGCGCTAGACGTTATTTTAAGGAGGCGACTGAACTCAAGCAGACATCCGTTTCGATATCATCCGACGACCAAGCAACCTTGCGCGGAGGCAATTGGCGCCGATGGAGCGGCAATCACTAGTGCGGCTCAATTCTGAGGGCTTGCGGACGTGGAATTCAATCGCAATCAGTTTTTCATGGTGGGCGTGTTTCTGTTGCTGCTGGGAATCCAGTTTCGGATGGTCGATACCATCACGCTGAATGATAAGACGTCGAAGTTTCTGGCCGATCGCACTTCGTCATCGTCCACGACGCTGGCCATGCTGATGCCCACCGGCGGCGTACCGAGGCAAACGCTCCACCCGCCGCAATGGTTAGGTTGGGCGCTAATTTCTGTCGGCGCAGTATGTGTTTTGCACAGCTTGGCGATGAAAAAGCCGGGCGGGTAGCGGTAAATTCCGCACCGTCATCGATGGCGAGCTTTCCAGGATTTGCGCCGCGCATGCGTCATAAATCGGCTTAGACCGCCCCGTTTCAACGCCAGTGCAAATCAAAGCTAGCCACACCCTGTCGCGCCGGCAACGGCAGCATCTGCACTATCGTATATATTGATAAGTCCACATAACGATGTCACCGCGCAAATCTGCGGCTCAAGGACTACGCAGGAGAGTAAAGATAGGAAAGGCGCTGCGGGACATTGCCAGGACGATGTGAATCTGATTGGCTCTGGCACGTGACCTTGAGAAAAGTGCGTAAGGGTTTGGTCCAAAGTAGCTTCACGATTCTTCGGGTGCGCAGGCCTCGCGCCCCCTTGCACGGCCTCCGCCGCGAGCCTCCCCGCCTGCCGCCGATCGCCCAATATCTCACCCTCAAACCTCTTGACACGATCTAGAACGCCTGTATACTGCACTCATGAAGTGTACAATTGGACAAGGAATCGAGTGTGTTACCGAACGAAGCAATCAGCAATCGAACACTTTCACCAGAACCTTGAACCCTCTCCATGGACCACTCCCTTATTTTCCATCGACCTTCGCCACGCCTCAAACCTCATAATCACTCGTAAATTCCCGATCCATTTCGCTTCCGCCTGCTGTTTTTTTGCGCACCCCCCCGGAAATGAACCGGAAATTTGTTTTGCAAATATCTGCACGGCGCTCGGGAAAAACCGCACTGCTCCCGCTCCTTCATTTCCACCACAAAAATATTTTTCCGAAATCGTACGCGGACGCCAAACGCAAATTCCTCGAGTGAAACCCACGGGAGAACGAATCACACCGCTTCAGTCGCTCATCCTTCATCATCCATCGTCGCGATCCGCAAGGCTCCCGGCCTCGCACAGGGCATGCGGGCGAACGCAGGAGGTTGTTTGTG